>DATDQL010000394.1:0-7140 GCA_035292305.1 Thermoplasmatota archaeon | reverse complement strand
GCTCGACCGCTTGCTCCGCGAGCCGGAGCTTGGAGACAAGATGGGCGAGGCCGGCCGCGTGCGTGCGCGCCGCTTCACGTGGGACCACGCGCTCGACGCGCTCGAGGGCGTGTTCCGGAGTGTGACGGCGGCCCGTCGCTGATCACGACTTCAGCAGCAGGAAGTCCCGTGCGAAGACGCGCGTCCCTTCCGCCACCGTGAACCGGTCCTCGATCTCGAAGGACTCGCCTTCCTGGTTCTGGTAGTTCGCCCGGAAGACGTACGAGCCAGGCCTCAGCCGCGCGGTCCAGTTCCCGCTCTGGTCCGTCGTGCCGGTCACGAGCTGAGCCGTGTTCCCGGCGACGCCCTCATCGACCTTGAGCTCGTACGGGAAGCCCGAGATGGCCTCGAGCGGGCCGAAGAGGCCGTCGCCGTCGACGTCCGTGCCGATGCGCCCTCCGGCGTCGGCGAAGCGGAGGATGAGCCCGACGTCGTGCGTCGTCGTCTGGTTCGGGCGGACGCGGACGGTCCGCGAGACCGGCGAGACCTCGTACGTCGCCTCGGTCGTGGACACCGTGCTCGCGCCCGGCGGGACGCGCTCGACGACATACGATCCGTCGCTCGCGCTCGTGACGTTCCGGCCGCCGATCGTGAGGTTGACGCCCGAGAGGTATCGGTCGGTCGTGACGTTGAACTCCCCGTCGCCGTCGGTGTCGTAGAACGCCTTGCCCGCGATCGCGCCGGGGTCGATGTTGAACGTGACGATCCTGCCGAGGTCGGCCCCGGACTCGGCCTGCTCGCGCGTGACCTGGATGGTCTGGCGACCGAGCTCGACACCGCCTTGGACGGCGACGAACGTGACGCCGTGCGTCATGCCGAACGGCGCCGTCAGCGTGAACCGTCCGTCGGCGTCCGTGAGGCCGCGGTCGTGCGCGACGTCGAGCTGCGTCGGGTCCGTCGCGAGCGACTTCGTCCGGGGTCCAGTGAAGTCGTAGATGATGCTTCCCGCGTCGTCGAAGACGGTGACGAACGCGCCGGCCAAGGGTTGGCCGTCCTGGAGCACGACGCCCGAGACCTTCGCCCCGGGGTAGTACTCGAGGATGCGCAGGTTGTCGTTCATGTAGACGAGGCGGAAGTGCTGCATCGCGAACGCGGGGGACGGCCCGTCGAGGCCCTCCTCGAGCGCGTCGCCCTTCCACGTCGGTCCCTCGCCGCGCGGCGGGGCGCCCGAGTACCCGCGCCAGAACATGCTCTCGAAGAACGGCTGCCGGTACACGTACGACTCCCCGACGACCTGGAACGTGCTCGCCGCGCCGCCGGAGGCCGCGAGCTTGTAGAGGCGCTCGACCTGCGTCTGGTTGTAGTCGCCGCCGTCGTTGCCCTGGAACCGCGTCTCGACGTACTCTTCGACGTTCTTGCCGGCGAGGTAGATCGGCGCGTAGAAGATGCCCTGCAGGTCGAGGTACGGCGTCTGCGGGCTGTCGTAGGCGAGCATGCGGCTGTCGACCGCGAAGTACCGGATGCGCTTCCCGGTCTGCTGCTCGATGAGCGCATTGAACGCGACCGCCGACTCCGTGTCGAGCTCGGGGATGAACTGGAACGTGCGGAGCTTCTCGTACGCGACGTCGACATCGGTGACGCCGGCGGTGCCGAGGAACTGCTTCGTCGTCGCCTCGTCGACGAAGCCGCGCTCGACCTGGCGCGCGGCGAGGAGCTGGATCGCGTGCGACTCGTTCCTCGACGCGATGAAGTTCCCCGCGTGTTCGTACCCGTTCTGGAAGTTGTCGGCGCTCGCGGGGTGGCGGCCCACGGCGATCGCCCAGTGACCATAGTCCCACCAGGAGAGGAAGGCCGGGCGCTCCGCGGGGTCCGCGATCGCCGCGTCGTGCTCGTCGAGCCATTCGAGACCGTCCTCCCAGTATCCCGGAAGGAAGCCTTGCGTGTACGCGCCGAAGCGCTTCTCCACGAACTTGCCGAGCGCGGACTCGGCGCCAGCGTCCTCGACGATCCGCTGCTCGACCTCGCCCGGCACGGCGGCGTCCACCGCGAGGAGGACGCTCGGGATCACGAGGAGGATGACGATCGCGAACACGCCGACCGGGTGCCAGAGGCTGAACGTGCGGCGGAGCCCGCTCCCCCAGCCGCCTTCGCGGATGCCGCGGGTGAGCGCGCCGAAGTCGAACCACGCGATGGCCTCCGCGATGAGCCACCCGCCGAGGATGACGAACACGGGGACCGCGTTGAAGAGGAAGCGCACGGCGGACTGCGCCATGTAGATCGCGATGAGGCCCCACGTGAACGTGAAGAGCGTGTCGCGGCTCGCGTTGCGGCGCGCCGTGAGGAGGAGCCAGCCGAGCGCGACGACGCCGACGAGGAACACGATCGGGCCGATGCCGAAGACGATGTCGTCGAAGGACGCGGGGTGCGCCTCGGCGATGGTCGTGTAGAGGCGGCTCTGCCGGAAGTACACGGTCGCGTACAGGAGCTGCACGCGCACGAACGTGAGGGCGGGCACGACCCACGTGAGCGCGACCCCGATCGCGGCGACGACGAGCGCCGCCGGGAGGACGAGCAGGCTCGGCAGGTCGCGCGTCGGGACGAGCACGAGGCCCGCGACGAAGAACCCGAGGACGAGGTACGAGGCGGGGAGGAGGAAGCTCGTGACCGTCGCCGCGGCGTAGTACGGGAGCGCGAGGAGCACCGGCAGCCCGATCGCAAGAAGCGTGCCGAGCCACAGGCCGAGGCTGTCGCGGTTGCGCCAGTGGTCGACGACGAGCTGCAGCGATGCGTAGACGAAGACGATGCCCGTCGCGTACGGGAATCCTTTCCACGTGAGCGCGACCGCCGCGAGCGAGATCCCAGCAAGCGCGGCGTACGCGAGGGCGAGCTTGCGCTCGGCCCAGAACCGTCCGAAGCCCGCCGAGATCGAGGCGCCGTCGCTCCAGCGGACGACCCAGGACGGGTCGTTGCGGATCATGTGGATGAACTTCACGTAGAACGCGAAGCCCATCACCAGGAAGAAGAGGTAGAACGCGTCGTGGTCGGACGCACCGAGGCTCGTGTGGTCCATGCTCGAGGCCGACAGGGCCCAGAAGATGCCCGCGAGGATGCCGGCGCGACGGTGGAAGAGCGCCGCGCCGATGACGTAGATGGGGACGACCGTGAGCGCCCCCATGATCGCGGGGTTCCACAGCAGCGCCCACCACGTCGCCGTCTCGAGGTCGCCGCCGAAGAACGGCGACAGGGCGAGGCCGGTCGCGGCCACGGCCCACTCGAAGAGCGGCGGGTTCGGGTTGACCGAACCATAGGGGTAGTTGAGGAGCGGGTCGCGGATGAGCGTGGTCCAGCCGTTCTCCTGGGTCCAGTCGATCGCTCGCTTGTGATAGTACGGGTCGGAGCCGGAGGCGAGGCGGAACCCGCCGCCGTCCTCCACGGCAGCATCCACGTTCCAGTAGACGCGCAGGAAGAGCGCGAGCGCGACGACCCCCAGCACGGCGACGGCCCAGGCGAGGCGAGTCGACATGCGGGGCGTGGTCTCAGGGAAGCTCGTCATGATGCGGGCCACCGGTCCGGCGCCCGTCCACCCGCGACGGGCGGGGACGGGTCCGGGGCAGGCGGCGAGCGTGCTGGACCTATAAAAGCACGCCGCTCGTCCCGCCGCGACGGCCCCGGGAGCGGAGCGGGCGCTCGCGTTCGGGCCTCCGTCCGTCATCGGTCGCGCGTCCGGTCTGTCGCGCAGGCGCGCGAGCCCGCCGTACGGAACCACCAAGGCACCAAGACACCAAGCCTTCGGTAACTCGCCCGGATGCGGGACGGACCCGGCGGCCTTCGTCTCTTCCTCGCTTCGTCCCTTCGACGACTGCACTCCGGTCAGCCCTGATCCGGCGGCGCCGAGGAACTTCGACCCGAGTGAAGCAGCTGAAGAGACCAAGCGACGAAGAGACGAAGCCTCGGTGGTCGGCCAGGCCGTGGCGGGCGCGGCCGATGCGTGGCCCGGTCGTTCGCGGCAGCTCATTCCTCGAAGACCGGAAGACTCGAAGACCTACTCGTTGGAAGTCAGGTCTTCCGGCCTTCGACGAATGGCTTGCCCCCCCCGGCATCGTGGCCACGAGCGCACCCGACACGCGCACTCCGACGCGGCTCTTTCCCGAACGCTCAAATGGCCCATGCCCCCTCGCCCGGCCGTGCGCCCCCGACCGGTCCTAGCGCTCGCGATCACCGCGCTCGTGCTCTCGACGCTTCCGCCCGCCGAGGCGAAGAGCTCGCCGGTCGAATGGCTCTACACGATCAAGGTCGAGGACCCCGGCACAGGCGTCGTGGAGGTCGCTCTCCAGATCACGAAGGCGAAGGGCGTCATGACGCAGCTCACGTTCCACCCATCCTCCGGCGAGTACGAGGTACGGAACTTCCGCGGGGACGGAGTCACCGCGAAGGACGGCGCCTACGAGCTCACGATCGACGAGGATCTCGAGACGGTCCGCTACGAGGTCGACGTCCGGCGGGAAGCGCCCGGGAAGGCGGACGAGTACGCGTCGTACCTCGACGACGAAGGGGGGCTCCTCAAGGCGGAGGCCGTCGCGCTCCGGTACGAGTACAACTTCTACGCGGACAACCCGCCCGTGTTCTCGACGCGCGTCAAGTTCGTCCTCCCGGGCGGATGGTCCGCGGAGGCGCCTTGGGAGCGCGACGGCTCCAACGCGTTCCGCCTTCCGGGCACGGAGACGCTTCCGCGGGGCTTCGTCGCCGTCGGGCGCTTCACGGCGGCGACGCACTCCGAGGACGGGCGCGAGTTCCGCTACGTCAAGCTCGGCGACGCGAAGAGCGAAGTCTCCAAGGACGAGATCTTCCGATACCTTCAGACCGCGACGCCCTACTACGAGAGCGTCTACGGGAAGGTCGTCGGCGACGTCGTGCTCGTCGTGTCGTGGGGCGACCCGATGTTCACCGGCGGCCTCGGCGGCCACGACTCGCTCTACATCCACGACGACGCGGACCTGCGCACGCTCTCGCACGAGTACGCGCACGTGTGGCAGATGTTCATCGGAGGCGGCGAGACGGGCGAATCCACGATCTGGGTGAACGAAGGCGACGCCGAATACCACGGCACGCTCGCCATGGTCGCGACCGGGGAATGGAGCGTCGCCCAGGCGAACGAGTTCCTCGAGAAGGCCTACGAAGTGCGCCGCGACGCGAAGCAGGGCCTCGAGGAAGGAGTGTACGGCGAGCACGACGACGCGATCGCGTACAAGAAGGGCGTCGTGTTCTGGTCGTTCCTCGACGACGCCATCCGAGAGAACACCGACGGACGCAAGGACGCCTCGGACCTCCTCAAGGCGCTCAACCGCCTCTACGAGGACCCTGAGGACGGGCCGCGCCGCGTCACCCCGCTCGAGAACCGCCAGGTGCTCGATGCGCTCAACGACCTCGTCGGCAAGGACTTCCGGGAAGCCTGGGACCGCTATGTGTACGGCCCCGAGTGGCCGCAGCTCGTCCGCGTCGAGGACCGCGACGACCTCGCGCTCCTCGCGCTCGAGCTCGTCCCCGAGGCCGCGACGCCCGGATCCGAGGTCACCGTGCGTGTCGCCGCCGAGAACCGCGGGTTCAGCGACGTCGACCGCGAGTTCGTCGTCGCGCTCGACGGCGAAGAGATCGGCGTCGTCGCGTTCGACCTTACGTCCTCGCGCCGCAGCGGGGACGCGGTCCTCAACTTCACCGCGCCCGCGCCAGGCGCCCACAAGGTCAAGGTCGGCTACCTCACCGCGGACTTCCGCAGCCTGACGCCCGCGAGCCTTTCCGTGGACCGGATCAGCATCGTCCCCGCGACGCCTCGCGCGGGCGAGCCCGTGTCCGTGCTCGTGTACGTGCGCAACGACGGCGAGGCCGCCGCGCCGACGAAGGTGCAACTGTCGCTCGGCGGCGTCGTCGTCGGCGAGAAGGCGCTCAACATCGACGGGAACGTCACCGTCGCCGCGACGTTCGAGGTGACGCCCTCCCAGGGCGGCGAGACGGTCCTCCGCGCGACCGTCCAGGACGACGGCCGCGCACGCACGGCGAGCGAGACGGTCGACGTGCTGCCCGCGGACCGCGACGGGGATGGCGTGCCCGACGCCGACGACGCGTTCCCGGAGAACCCGAAGCTCAGCGAGGGGGGCCCCGTGAACTCGGTGAGGAACGAGGTCGCGGCGCCCGCCTTCGCGGCCCTCGCGCTCGTCGCCGCGGCCCTAGCGCTCGGGCGGCGATGGTCCTAACGTTCTTGCATGCCGCCACGGTTGTCGCGTCGATGACGACGACGCCCCGACCGGCCGCTGCCCGCGGCGCGACGCGTCTCGACTGGCTCGACTCGCGTCACTCGTTCTCGTTCGGCGGCTACCAGGACGCCGCGTGGACGGGCTTCCGCGCGCTGCGCGTCCTCAACGACGACCGCGTCGCCCCCGGGGGCGGGTTCGGCGCGCATCCGCACCGCGACATGGAGATCCTATCGTACGTCGTCGAGGGAGCGCTCCGGCACGAGGACAGCATGGGCACCGGGTCGACGGTCTCGGCGGGCGACGTGCAGCGCATGAGCGCGGGCACCGGCGTCACGCACGCGGAGTGGAACGCGTCGAAGACGGAGCCTGCGCGATTCCTGCAGGTGTGGATCCTGCCGGAGACGCGCGACCTCGCGCCGTCCTACGAGCAGCGCGCGTTCCCGCTCGACGAGCGCGCGGGCCGCTGGGCGCTCCTCGCCGCTCGGAGGCCGCGCGAGGGGGCGCTCCGGATCCACCAGGACGTCGAGATGTGGGGCGTGTTCCTCCCGCCGCACCGCAAGGCGTCCGGCGTCGTCGCCCCGGCGCGTCACGCGTGGGTGCAGGTCGTGCGAGGTTCGTGCGACGTCCTGGGCGTGAAGCTCGTCGAGGGCGACGGCCTCGCGATCTCGGAGACGTTCGAGATCCCGATCGTGGCCGGGTCGCACGGCGCCGAGGTCGTGCTGTTCGATCTTGCTTGACGAACGGGCGACGGATGACGGACGAACGGCCGAAGGATGACGGGGACGGGTCGAGGGGTGAAGGGGCGCGGAGGCCGCGTCAGAGCACGCGCGCCGCCTTCAGCGCCCGCACGATGCCCGGCGCGCACGGGATCTCCGCGACCGGGTTGTCGAGCGTGTCGCTCGCGGCGACGCGG
>DATDQL010000393.1:0-6538 GCA_035292305.1 Thermoplasmatota archaeon | reverse complement strand
AACCGCGACGGCGAGCGGTACGTGAACCACCCGTTGAGCTACTATCGCTGGGCCGTGAAGCGTAAAGGACGCGCCTCCACGCCGGCGAACCCTCCATGACCTGTTCGCCCCCGACGGCTTCAGGGCGCGGGCGATTGGACGGGTCCGGCGTGAGTCCTGCACGACACTCTCGACAAGTTGAAGGCTCTCCTCGGTAGCGTGGCGCGTGCGTGTGGCTGTCGTTGTCCGGCATGCCGCGCGCCCTAATGGGGGAGTCGTAGATTGCCCGAACGCACGAACCTCAGCGACGAGCCCGCTCTGCGCATGAAGGAGATCAAGGTCCGCATCCCCGTGAGCTTCCACGTGCGGCTGCACTCGATGAAGGTGCTCATGGGCACGCCGATCTCGGCCGCGATCACCGAGGCGCTCGTGCGCTACTTCGAGACGGGCGCCGAAGACGCTTCGGTCTCGGTCGTCGAACGCGGCGACGTGTCCTGACCTCGCGGTCCCTCGGCCCGTCGCCGCATGGGCGCGACGACGACGACCGCGAGGGTGGCGAGCACCGCGACGCCGATCGCGAGCCCGACCGTCCCCGGGCCGGCCGTCGCATCGCCCAGGACGAGGTCCGCCGCGAGCACGACCGCGCCGCTGCCGGTCGCGATCGCCCCCAGGGTCACGACCCGGCGCCGAGCGATCACGGCGAGGGACGCGCGCGCTGCCACCGACTCCTCGTCGGGCACGCCCCGCTTGGCGAGCGAGACGCGTTCGTCCTCGGCCGCGACGTCCGCGTGGAGGAGGAGCGTCGCGCCGATCGCGACGATGCCGCCGGCCGTGCGGATGGGGTCGAGGCGGCCGCCCACGAGCGTCCCGGGGAAATCGGAGAACCAGTGTACGGTGGCGTGATCGAGCTCGAAAACGAGCGCGAGCAGCACGACGGTCCAGAGGAGCGCCGTGCGGGCGCCTTGCACGAACGCGCCGGCGGCCCCGAGGCCGCCGACGATGCCGAGGACGAGGAGGGGCCGCATGTCGGGGACGAATCCCCACGGGATCCCGGGCGCCGCTTGGTACAGGAACGAGCGCGACACGAGGAGGAGCGCGCCGAACGCAGCGACCGCCGCGAGCCCGAACCTCGTCGCGAGGCGGTCGTGGTCGACGCGGATCATCGAAGCACTCCTCTCGCGAGCTGAGCCGCGAGCGGGCGCGTGTCGTCCCATGTCACCACGCGCACGCCGTCGAGGTGGAGGCCCCGCGCGTGGGCGCGCGCGCGGACCGCGACGAGGCGATCCACGGGCTCCTTTCCTTTCGTCGGCTCCGGGGAGACCACGACCGCGGGCGCGGGATGCCGTCCGACGGCCGCGAGAGCGCGCGCCTGCGCGAGTCCTTGCGCCAGGCCTTCGGTGTCGCCGCCGAGCGGCGTGAAGACCAACAGCATCGGCTTCTCACGGGAGAGGAAGCCCTTCGAGGCCTCGACGCCCTCGCCGAAGCGGGCGTCTCGGTCGGCCGGTTGCGCGATCGTGAGCGCGAGCGACACGCGGCGGGATTGCGCGCTCCCCGAGTCCGGGTAGAGCACGGAGGGGTGCTCGCCTCCGAAGACGGTGAGCCCGACGCGGTGCCCGCGATCGAGGAAGTGCTGCGCGACAGTGAGCGCGCCCTCGGCGAGGCGGTCGAGCGTCGTCGCGAGGTTCGTGCCGCCCGCGGTGCGGCGGGACGCGTCCACGAAGACCCACACGGTCTTCTTGCCTTCGACCTCGTAGTCGTTCACGACGAGGTTCAGGTCCTCGTCGTCCACGCTCGCGCGCGCGGTCGCCTTCCAGTTCACGCTGCGGAACGGGTCGCCCTGGACGTACGGTCGAAGCTCGCGGAACTCGTTCGTCTTGCCGCCACGCCGCGCCTTGTCGCCCTCGGGGATGATGACCGCGCCCCAGCTCGTGCCGACGCGGAACCGCCTCAGCCGAGGCGCCGCGGCCTCGACGAGGACCTCGTGCGCGTCACCGACCGGGACGGCGTCCGCGGCGCCGGCGCCGAGCGGGTCGATCGCGGCCGCCTCGGGCGGCTTGAACGTGTGCGTTCCGCGCGCGAGGCAGCGCACGCTGTACGCGTGGACGGACTGGCCCGCGCCATCGAGCGGCAGCACGCGCAGGTTGCGGCCCTGGGCGAGTACGAACGGGTCGGGCACCGGATCGTGGAGCGAGACTACGCCAGGTCCGTCGGACCACTCCACGGTCCACTGGACGTCGAGGCGCTCGCCGGCGCGCACTGCGCGCGCGCCGAGCTTGCGCGCGAGCCGCACGCGCGGCGCCGCCGCCACGTGCCACGCGGATGCAGCGAGGAGCACGCCGCCGAGGAGCAGGTACGGAAAGTCGCCGATGGCGAGGCCGAGCCCGACGAGGAGGCCCCCGGCCGTGGCCAGGTTCCTGCCCCACGGTGTCAACCGTCGCATCGTCGCCGTTACTCCTTGGGCTGGATCGGGACGGGGACGGCCTGCACGACCTCGCGCACGACGTCCTGGGGCGCGTCGCCGGCGAGCAGGTGCTCGACGCGGAGGATCGTCCGGTGCGCGAGCGCGTCGATCGTGAACGCTTTCACATCGTCCGGAACGACGAAGTCGCGCCCGCGGAGGAGCGCGTACGCCTTCGACACCTTGAACAGCGCGAGCGCGCCGCGCGGCGAGGGTCCGACGCGGACCTGCGGGTGCTTGCGCATGGCGCGCACGAGCCGCGCGATGTAGAGGTGCACCTCGGGGCTGACGCGGACGCCGCGTTCGACGGTGTTGCGCAGGCCGTCGAACGCGGCGAGCGTCATGATGGGCGAGAGGCCGTCCGTCGGGTCGTCGCGACCCCAGCTGCCTCGGCGCTGGAGGATCGCGGCCTCGTCCTCGTCGGAGACCGGGTAGCCCATGGAGAGGCGGAGGAGGAACCGGTCCATCTGCGCCTCCGGCAGGGGGTACGTCCCCTCCTGCTCGATCGGGTTCTGCGTCGCGAGCACGAAGAACGGTCGGGGAAGCGGCATCGTCTCGCCGTCGATCGTCACCTGGCGCTCCTCCATCGCCTCGAGGAGCGCGCTCTGCGTCTTCGGCGGCGCGCGGTTGATCTCGTCCGCGAGCAGGATGTTCGTGAACACCGGTCCCTTGTGGAGCGCGAAGTCGCGACGTCGGTTGTCCCATATCTTCGTGCCGAGGATGTCCGACGGCAGGATGTCGGGCGTGAACTGGACGCGCTTGAAGTCCGCTTGCACCGTTCGCGCGAGCGTCTTCACGAGCAACGTCTTGCCGAGGCCGGGGTAATCCTCGAGGAGGATGTGGCCGCCGGCAAGCGACCCTGCGATGATGCGCTCCAGGACCGGCTGCTTCCCGACGACGACGCGGGAGAGGCCTTGCATGAGCTTCTCGAGCGCTATCACCTCGGCGCGGTAGACGGCGTGCATCGTGTCGAGTTCCTGCTCTTTCATGGGCGACCACTTCCGGTGACGTACTTGGGAGCTTGCGCGGGATCCAGCGCGCGCTCGAGGATCGTGATGGCGGCGTCGAGGTCCTCCTCGCGGGAGGTGCCCGGGCGCGCGGCGGCGGCGGGCACGCGCGCCTCGACCTCGTGCCGCGCGTGCGGCGGAAGTCGCGCGGCCGCTGCGAACTCGCCGGCAAGCGTCGTGAGGCCGCCGACGTCGCCGGTCTCGAGGAAGCCTTTCACCGCGCCCTCCGCGCGTGCTCGCGAGGGGTCCGCGATCGCGCGTTCGGCGCGGTCGTGGACGCGGTGCCGGGCAGGGGGGAGCGCGTCTTCCTCGGTGGCGGTCCCGCCCGCGGACAGCGCGACGCGAAGCACGATCATCGCCACGAGCACGATGGCGCCCCAGTCGAAGAGGGGCCACCACGCCAGGCGCGACACGATGAGAAGGTGGAGGAGCAGGACGACGGCGAGGCCGACGGCGCCGACGACGACCGCGGAGGGGAGCTTCTCGCGCGGCTTCGGACGCGCCCCTCCGGGCCGATACGGCGTCACGGCGGCCGCGGAGTCGAGGGCGACGAGCCCGCCGAGGACGAGGAGCGACGGGATGCTGCCCACGAGCCCGAACACGAACGCGTTCGCGGAGCCGATGGCCCACGAGGCGACGCGGAAACCCCACGGCATCTCCGTGCGCCCGAGACGGTCGCCGGCGGCGACGCCCGCGAGGCGGACGAGGAAGATCGCGACGAACCCCGGCATGAGGAGGAGGAGCGCGACCGAGCCGCTGCGCGTCGTGACGGACTCGTCCCAGAAGGCGAGCGCCGTGCAGAACACGGCGCCGAGGACGAGCAGGACCTTCCCGGTCCCGGTCCGGACGAACGGTTCGAGCACCTACAACGCCTCCGCGGCCTCGCGCGGCGGGACGGGGGGATCGAAGAGGCCCGCGCGCTCGAGCGCGTTGAAGGCGCGGACCACGTCGGCGTAGAGCGCGCGGTCGGCCGGCCGCTCGCCGTACGTGACGATCTCGTACGCGCGCGCGAGCACGACGAGGGCGCGCGCGCCGTCCCCGCCCGCGCGCGGCGCCACGGCTTCCATGAGTTCGCGCGCCGTGAGCGTGGTGCGCGCGCCGTCCACGTTCTTCTCCGCCCACGCGCGAAAATCCTCCACCATGTGGCGGATCTCGGACGCATAGAGCGCGAACGTGACAGAGCGCGCGGCCTCTCCGCGGGCCTCGCCGAGGGCGGCGCGCGCGCGGAGCCGGACCTCGCCCTCGGGCGCGCGAAGGCGGAAGCGGTTCGCGCCGAGCGGCTCGAGCGGCTGCGGGGGGTCGGTCTCGAGCACGACCGCGGCGCCGGCGGGAGCGCGGACGACGACGTCGAGCGGCTCGCCCGCGCCCCACACGTCCGGGAACCCGGCCTCGATCTGCGGGAGATCGACGGCGAGCGCGAGCGTCGGCGGCGGGGCGTCCGGCACGAGACCGTGGCGCGAGCGTCTGCGGCGCTGGAGCGCGCGCACACCGGCGTACGCGCCGGCGCCTGCCGCGCCGACGAGCGCGAGGCCGAGGATCCACGGCGTGGCCGTCGAGATCGCGCGCGCGGGGGACGCGACCACGAAGCCGACCGTCGCCCCTGCGGCAGCGCCCGCGGCGGGGTAGACGAACGCGGCCCACGGGAGCCGTGCGTCACTCACGGCCGATGCCTCCGCAAGGGAACACCTGGTAGAGCTGGAAATCGGCGTGGCCGCTCGCGACGCCGAAGGGGATGCCTGGCGTGCCGGGCGCGGCCGCGTCGCCGAAGGCCACGTTCCACTGCCACTGCCCCGGGACGGCGCCTTTCACCTCACCCGGGCCGATGGGCACGTCCGCCGCGGCCCCGCCATCGTCCGCGGACGCCCAGTGGTAGATCTCGCGCGGGCCCCCTTCCGGGTCGACGAGGGAGAACGTGATCGTGCCCACGAAGTTGGACAGGTTGCCGACCCATACAAGACCTATGGAGCCCGGCGAGACGGCGAAGCGTTTGCTCTCACCCGTGGGCAGCTGGGGGGGGAACGTCCACGTCCACGGCCGGAACACCTCCTCGGCCACGGGTGGCGGGCACTCCGGCGACTGTGGCGAGGGGCCCTCTTCCGGGTCCATCTCGAGCTCATCGTCCCCGTCCTTCGGAGGCGGCAGGTTCGGGGGCGGGTTCTCGACCGTCAACGGGGGGTCGACGTCCTCGACCGTGACCTGGTTGAGACTGTTGAACGCCGGCAGGAGCGCGAGGAGCCCCGCGGTGGCGACGATCCCGACCTTGAGGCCGAAGGCGGCCAAACGCGGTCGGAGCCCGTCGGTGGGTATTTGAACTTCATGGTGAAGCCCGTGAAGGAGCCGCGAGCGTCCCCCGCGGCCCCGTCCCCGACGCATGGCTCATCCGTGCCGAGGGCGTCCCGCGCACGTGGACGCCGTCGTGCTGCTGCTCGGGAACGAGCTCCTCACAGGCCACACGCGGGACGCGAACGGGCAGCACATCGCCTCGCGGCTCCAGGCGCTCGGCCACCGCGTCGTGCGCATCCTCGTCCTCCCGGACGACGAGGACGTCGTCGTCCACGAGTTGACGCGCGCGTTCGCCCTCGCGCCGCTCGTCGTGAGCTCGGGCGGGCTCGGGCCGACGCACGACGACCGCACGACCGGGGCCGTCGCGCGGTTCGTGCGGGTCCCGCTCGTCGTCGACGCGGCGGCCCTCCGCGAGCTCCTCGCGCGGTACCGTGCCGAGGCCGCCGAGGGACGCCGGCCGAGCCCCGAGGCGACCGACGCGTCGCGGAAGATGGTCACCGTCCCCGCCGGCGCCGTCGTCCTGCCGAACTCCGCCGGTCACGCCGTCGGGTACGTCCTCGACGTCGGCGACGAAGGGCGACTCGTCGTCCTCCCCGGCGTCCCCCGCGAGCTCACCGCCGTGTGGGAGGAGGCCGAGAAGGTGCTCCCGCGCGGGGACATCGACGCGGTCGTCGAGCTCGACGTGATGCTCCCCGAGAGCCTGTTCGCCGCGCCGCTCGAGGAGGTCGCGCGCACGCATGCGGGGCTCGAAGTCGGATCCTACCCGCGCGCGGGCGAGGCGCGCGTCACGGTCCGCTTCCGCGGAGCCGAC
>DATDQL010000392.1:0-12589 GCA_035292305.1 Thermoplasmatota archaeon | reverse complement strand
TCTCGTCGTCCTGCCCCGTGGGCTTCACGGTCACCGGGGCAGGACCTTCGTCCGCCTTCGCGACCGGTTCCTCCGCCTTCGGGCGGGACGCGCCTGGCGGCAGCCGCGCGACCCAGACGTGCCCCGCGGGCGTCCCGTACTCTTCGTGCGTGAGAGCGTCGACCGGTGTCGCCGTGAAGGAGACCGGCGTGTCGCCGTTCGCGCCCGCCGGCGCCTGCACGCGGACGATCCACGGGTACGTCGTCCAACCGACCTTGTCCGGCGCATCGAGCTCGGCCTCGCCCGTGACGACCCATCCGATGGGCGCGTCGTGCGCGAGCCACACGATCGTGTCGCCGTTCGCGTCGACGCTGAGGTTCATGCGTACGGTCGCGACCTGGCCCGGCAGGATGAGCCCCTCCTTCGGGCCTTCGATCTTCGCGGCGCCGACGTACAGGATGCGCACGGAGAGCGCGGTGTCCTTTTCCGAGTCCTCGAAACGGTTCGCGGATCTCCAGACCGCGCCGATGGCGATCGGGGAGCCGAACCCAGAGCGCGCCGTGTCGTTGACGTCGATCGACAGCGTCGTCTTCGCGTACATGTTGTTGTCCGCCGTGCACGGCCCCCAGTTCGCGTTCAGGATCGAGAGCCGGAAGCCCGGCGGTGTGTGGGGTAGGATGAACTCGACCGTGCCGTCGCGGATCCCGTCCTCCGGGCACCAGTGCCGCGCGGTGATCTCGAGGTCTCGGTGCTCGCCCGCGGCCATGCTGATCTGCTCGGGCTTCAGGACCTCGAAACGGTAGATGGCCTGCACTTGCGCGACGGCCGCCCCCGCGACGAGCAGGGCGGCGAGGAGGAGCGCGGGACTCCGGCGCACACGCACGAGGGGGACGACGAGGCATTTGAGGATTGCTGGGGAAACGTCGCGAAGCGGGCCGTCTCCCCTTCCGGCGACAGACCATCGTGCGGAGTGTGCTATGAGGCAGAGCGGTCCAAGGATGACTCCTGCCACGATTACGCGATGGCCCGGGGAGCTTGGCCGGGTGTTCATCGCGTGATCGCGGCTCGTTGGGGCGCGCCGCAGGGAATGCTTCCCGGCACGCCCGCAGCCGTCTCGTCAGGGCGAGCCCTATATCTCCCAAGAACCGCTAGGCCTTGCCATGCCCACAGAGATCCGCGTCGACGGCTGGCGCTCCGGCATCCGCTTCGACGCCGCGCACTTCATCCCCGGCCACCCGAAGTGCGGCCGCCTCCACGGGCACACGTACGCGCTCCACTGCGTCGCGCGCGGTGAGCCCGGCGACCACGGCTTCGTCCTCGACTTCGGCGCCGTGAAGGACGCGCTCCGCGCGCTCGCGGACCGCCTCGACCACAAGGTGCTCGTGCCCACGCGCTCGGCGGAGTTCACGGTTGACGAGGGGAAGACCGAGGTCGTGTTCGTCGTCCAGGGGAAGCGCTACGTGCTCCCGCGCACCGACGTCGAGCTGCTGCCCATCCCGCGCTCGACGGCGGAGGACCTCGCGGCCTACGCCGCATCCGAGCTGCTGCGCGGGCTCCACGTGCCGCCGAACGTGCGCGAGATCGAGGTCGGCGTCGACGAGACGTACGGCAAGGGCGCGTGGGTTCGGACGACGTTCTGAAGGCGGCGGGCGAGCGAGGCTGTACGCAGCGACGCTGAGTTCCAGAGGACACGCTCCGCGTCGGATGCGGGCCGTGCAGGCGACGCAGATGCCGTCGCTCGGATCCGTTGCGCCGAGAGGTGGACCGGAACGAGTTCGTTGAAGAGACGAAGCGAGGAAGAGACGAAGGACGGTCTTCGTCTCTTGGTGTCTCCGGCGGTAGTTGGCCACGGAGTCGGTTGCGAGGCAAGGCATCCGTCGAAGACCGGAAGACCGAAAGACCAGCCTTCCAAGGGGTAGGTCTTCCGGTCTTTCGGTCTTCAAGGAATGCGTCGCGACGCATCGTCAGGGCACGGTGTCGTTCGGCGCCACGAAACGGATGGCCAAGTACCGTTCGTCTATTCGATGCGGTCATTCCGGTCTACGGAACGTCGAGCCGGAGCCGGCATCAAGAGCCCGCGTCCCGTCCAAGGCCCGCATTCGGCTCGTAGAGCCACCACTCCGTCCTCCGCGTCTCTGCGTACTGCCTAGCCGACACGCTCCGCGCAGCGGGTCTGCGAGGGGGGTCGACCCGAACATTCTTCCCCGCCCGCATGCACTCCCGCCCCGTTGTCCACGTCGCGCGAGTTCGACATCTACCAGACCGAGACCGGATACGTCGCGGTCACGAACCCGACGCGACGGCAGATCCTCGCTTCGCTCGCGGAGCAGGACCGCGACCTCCCGGGCCTCGTCAAGATCACGAAGAAGTCCAAGCCGACGTTGTCGAACCTGCATGTTCGCGAGCTCTTGGAGGCGGGCCTCGTGGAGGAGAGGGCGCACGCGACGGATGCACGGCGGAAGCTCTTCCGGTTGAAGGCCCGGCGCATCGGGAGCTCGAACGTCCCCATCGATCAACTGCCCGGCGGGGTCCGGCAGTACGTCGCGGCGTCGCCGTTCGCGTACTCGATCCCGTTCGCCACGATCATGGACGTCCTGCTCGCGACGAACGGCGCGTCGGCGCGACCAGAAGCCCGGGCCGCGCTGCGCGAGGCGACGCGCGCGCAGGCGAGCACGCTCGGGGCGGCCGCGGCGCACCTCTTCCTCGCGTCGGACCCGCGCGACCTTCTGACCGGCGTGTCGTCGTTCTGGGAGCGGGAGGGCGTCGCGCGCGTGCAGAAGATCGACTACGACCGACTCGAGGTCGAGGTGGAGCTGGAAGCGCGCTGGGCGTCGACGCGTGTGGCCCTCGAGGGGGCCGCGGTCGTCCTCGCGGGGTTCCTCGACGGCGTCGTCGGCGTCCGGCTCGGCAAGCGGTCGACGGCGACGGGGCGCCCCGGGCCGGAGCGCCGCGCGACGATCGGCCTGCCGGTGCGTTGAAGCCGCGCGCTGGGGAACCGAACGGTTATGCCCCCGCGGTCCGCTCCGCATGTAGCGGGCGCGACGCGCCTCGCGTGAGACCATGGGCACCATTGCATCCGCGCCCGCGAAGGCGACATCGGCGGTCCAGAAATATTGGAAGATCACGGCGCCGGTCCTCGCGGCGGTCGCGGCGCTCGGGTTCCTCCTGAACATCATCGGCCAGGCAGACCTCCTCGGACGCGACTTCCTGTCCTTCGACTTCACGCACAACTTCGTCCACACGCTCCTTGCAGCCCTCGCCTTCTTTCTCGGGTACGGCGACGACGTCGGGGAGGCCGTCGCGCGGACCGGCGCGAAGATCGTCGGCGTGATCTACCTCGTCCTTGCGATCGTCGGGTTCCTCGACGGGGCCCTCTTCGGCCTCGGGCCGTTCCTGAACCTCCACCTCGAGATCGGGGAGAACCTCATCCATCTCGCCCTCGGGGGATGGGGTGCCTTCGTCGGCTTCCTGCGTTGAGCTCTGCGGAGATACCTCCTCTTTATCCATCCATCCGGGACGTACCGCCTGTGCCCGTCCTCGGCCCCGTCGCGACCGCGGTCCCGGCGGATCGCATCCCGCAGGACAAGCTGCGCGAGCTGGCACGCTCCGTCCTCGCGGACACGGACCCGCGGCTCGCGCGCATCCTCTCGGTGTTCGACAACGCGGGCATCGACGAGCGCGCGTTCGCGATGCCTCTCGAGTGGTACTACGGCGAGCACGGTTTCAAGGACCGCGGTGAAGCGTTCCTCCGTGTCGGCATGGATCTCGTCGAGCGGGCGACGAGGGACGCGCTCGACGCGGCACGCATCGGTCCTCGCGAGGTGGACGGCGTCCTCTTCGTCTCCACGACCGGGATCGCGACGCCGAGCCTCGACGCGCGCCTCGCGAACGTGGTCGGGATGCGTCCCGACGTCGTGCGCCTCCCGATCTGGGGCCTCGGCTGCTCCGGCGGCGTGGCCGGGTTGAACCGCGCGGCCGACCTCGCGCGGGCGCGGCCGGACGGGCGCTTCCTCCTCGTCGCGCTCGAGCTCTGCTCGCTCGCCTTCGACATGAGCAGGCTCGACAAGAAGATGCTCGTCGCGGCGAGCTTGTTCGGGGACGGATGCGCGGCGACCATCGTCTCCGGGGACGCGCTCGGCGCTCCCGGAGCGCGCCACCTCCGGGGCGCGTCGCACCTCTTCCCACGCACGGAGCGCGTCATGGGGTGGGACGTCGAGGACCGCACCCTCGACGTCGTCTTCTCGACCGAGATCCCGGAGATCGTCGCGCGCGAGACCGCGGGCGTCGTCCGGCCGTTCCTCGACGGGGCGCAGCCCGACCACTGGATCCTCCACCCGGGCGGGACGAAGGTCCTCGAAGCGTACGAGACGAGCCTCGCGCTTCCGGCGGACGCGCTAAGGTTCTCGCGCGCGGCGCTCCGGGCCCACGGCAACATGTCGAGCCCGACCGTGCTCTTCGCGCTCGCAGGCGCGCAAAGCGCGAGCGTTCCGCGCGCCGGCGAGACCGCGCTCATCGCATCGGTCGGCCCCGGCTTCGCGATGGACCTCGCCCTCGTCACGGGGTGACGATGGCCGTGCTCCTCTGGGTCCTGCTTGGCGCGTTGGCCGCGCAGCGCCTCCTCGAGACGCGTCTCGCCGCGCGCCACGAGCGGGCCCTCGCGCGGCGCGGCGGGCGGGCGGTGGAGGGCGATCTCCACGCGTCGATCGTCGCGCTGCACGTCGGGTTCTTCGTCCTCGCGGCCGGCGAGGCCCTCGCGGCGCCCTGGGCCCGCACCGGGTGGTGGACCGTTCCGGCGCTCGGCGTGTTCGCGCTCGGCCAGGGGCTTCGCCTCTCGGCGATGGTCGCTCTTCGCGACCGCTGGACGACGCGCGTGTGGGTCGTGCCGGGCGAGCCCGCCGTCCGACGCGGCCCGTACCGTTTCCTCCGCCACCCGAACTACGTCGGCGTCGCCCTCGAGCTCGCCGCGTTCCCGCTCGCCTTCGGCCTCGTCGGGACGGCGCTCGTCGCGAGCGCGATCAACGGGCTCCTGCTCGCGCGGCGCGTGCGCGTGGAAGAGCGGGCGCTCGCAGGCGTGGCGGCGTGAGACCCTGCCATGTCTATCGTTCTACACACAAGCGGTACATGGCCATCGGCCGACGGCACGCGCAAGGCGAGGGCAAGCGCAAGGGCAAGCGCAAGGCGAGGGCAAGCGCAAGGGCCAGGACGGTCAAGGGCCGGGGCGAGGGACGACGAGCCTCCCCCGTCCGTCGCAGTCGCCCACGCAGACTCGGTAGGATACGGCCCTCGGCCCTGGCCCTGCCTGGCCCTTGCCCTCGCCTCGCGCTTGCGCTCGCCCTTGCCCTGGCCCTCGTGACCTCAGTACGTCGCCCTGATCGTGTACGCCGCGTTCGAGCCCGCGTACACCTTCACGCGGATGTACCACCAGTCCGCGGCCGGTCCGGAGAGCGTGCACGTCTCGTCGCTGTCGCCTTCGTACGGCCTGCAGTCGTAGGACGTGTCCGTCGGCTTCGCGCCGCGCTTCACGTAGAGATCGAGGTCGGGCGTGCAGCCGAGGAGGCCTCCGCACGCCGGGCCGTCGAGGACGACCGTGAGCGAGGGCCTCCCGGCGGGCACCTGGACCTTGTAGAGCTTCTCCGTGCCGGAGGCGCCGCTCGTGTCGCTGCGCGCGACGCCGTTCGCGAGCGTCGGGACGCTCGGATCCGGGTCGCTCGGCGCCGAGACGGAGACGCTCTGCGACGTCGACGCGGTCGCGCCGTCATCGTCGGTGACGGTGAGCGTGACGGTGTACGTGCCCGCGGCAGCGTAGGCGTGGCTCGTGGTCGTACCCGATCCCGCGGGGGTCCCGTCGCCCCAGCTCCAGGACCACGCGACGACCGTGCCGTCGCTGTCCGACGAGCCGCCGCCGTTCACGTTCGTGGCGAGGCCGCTCTCGGTGTGCGTGAAGCTCGCCGTGGGAGGCGTGTTCGTCGGCGGGGGCGGCGGAGGCGGGGGCGGCGTGCCGCCCGCGGTGGCCGCGTCCGCGTTGATGCGCCCGTAGCCGAACTTGTCGTCCTTGCCGGCCGCGCCGAGGTCGACCGCGGTGGTCTTGATCCGCGAATCGAGGTCGGCGTAGCCGAACGACGGATTGAGCGCTAGGACGAGCGCGAGGGTCCCCGTCACGTGGGGCGTCGCCATCGAGGTCCCCGAGAGCGACGAATAGCTCGCGTCGTTCGAGTTGTACGACGAGAGGATGCTCGTGCCGGGCGCGGCGACGTCGACCTCGGGGCCCTGGCTCGAGAAGCTCGAGAGCGCGTCGTTCTGGTCCGTGGAGGAGACCACGATGACCTTCGCGGCGTTCGCCTTCCACGGAGCGCTCACGCAGTTCGTGCAGGAGCCGTCGTTGCCTGCGGCCGCGACGATCGTGACGCCCTTCCCCTTGGCGTACGTGATCGCGTCGTCGATCGCGGTCGCCGAGCCGCCGCCCCAGCTGTTCGAGGCGAGGTGGGCGCCTTGGTCGCCCGCGAACCGGAGGGCGCTTGCGAGGCCGGAGGTCGATCCGGTGCAGAGGATGAGCGTCGCCGAGAGGCCGCGGATCGGGAGGATCGACGCCTGCGCGAGGCCGGCGATGCCCTTGCCGTTGCCGATCGTCGCCGCGATCGTCCCGGTGACGTGCGTGCCGTGACCGCAGTTGTCCTCGGGGTTGTTGTCGTTGTTCACGAAGTCCCAGCCCTGGAGGACGCGACCCGAGCCCGCGAACTCCTCGTGCGTCTTCCGGAGGCCGGAATCGATGACGGCGACCTTGACCGCCGTCGTGCCGGTCGTGCGGTCCCAGGCCTTCTCGGCGCCGATCTTCTTCGAGCCGTAGTGGCCGGCGTCGCCGTAGCGCGCGTCGTTGGGGACGAGGCGGACGATCGCGAAGGCGGGGTCGTCCCATTCGATGTAGCGCACGCGCTCGTCGAGCGCGGCCGCGAGGCGCAGGAGCGCGGGGTTCTCCGTCCGGACGACGGCGAAGGCGAGCGGCTCGTCCACGCGCAGGACGGTCCCCCCGCCGTACGCTTCGCCTTCGCGTACATCTTCGGGCATCGTGTCGAAGCCGACGATCCAGTCCGTCGTCGCGAGGGGCACGTCGACCGTCTCCGGCGCGGCATGGACGAACGGGACGAGGAGCAGGCTCGAGAGGGTGAGCACGGCGGCGCGCATCGGGCCGGGGGAACCACGCGGCCAAGGATAACTTCCGTAGGCCACCCGTGGGTGCGTCTCCGGGCCCGTATGAACGCCCCGAGGCGAGCGCATATACGCCGCTCGCCGTTCCGGGGGCTGGTGGGTGGGTTGGCCAGCCTCTCTCAAGGAGCCCTCGCGGAAGCCATCGGCACGTTCGCACTCGTCTTCGTCGGCGCCGGCGCCATCGTCGTGGGAGCGACGGTGTTCGCGACGGGCGGGTTCACGCACGCGGACCTGCTCGCGATCGCCTTCGCGCACGGGCTCACCATCTTCGTGATGGTCGCCGCCCTCGGCCACATCTCGGGCGGGCAGTTCAACCCGGCCGTGTCGCTCGGGCTCCTCGTCGCGAAGAAGATCGACGGCCGCACGTTCGGCACGTTCGTGCTCGCGCAGCTCGTCGGCGCGACCGTCGGCGCGCTCGGCGTGTACTACCTCGTCGCGGGAGGGATGCACGGCTGGGGCGCCGCGGGCATCGACGCGACCACCCTCGGACTGCCATCGGTGCAGCGCGGCTCCGCCGTCGCGGCCGCCGGGATCGAGGCGGTGCTCACGTTCTTCCTCGCCCTCGTCGTCCTCGGCGTCATCGACGCCCGCAACCAGTCGCGCCTCGGCGGTCTCGCCATCGGGATGACCGTCGCGCTCGACATCCTCGTCGGCGGCCCCATCACGGGCGCCGCGATGAACCCGGCGCGGTGGTTCGGGCCCGCGCTCGTCGAGGTCGAGTGGACGAACGCGTGGGTGTACGTCGTCGGGCCCTTGGCAGGCGGCGCGCTCGCGGGGGCCGTCTACGGCTTCGTGCTCGGGAAGGAGCCGAGCGCGGCGGGCCGGTAGAGCGGCGGAGGCGGGCCGCGCGGGCCGTGAGTAGGACGCAGAAGACGGTCGGTCCTCTTTGGCGGCGCATCACGCCGCGATGACGCGATCACGCGATGGATTCGGGGCAAAGGACAACTGACAAAGGACAAAGGCGGGGTCGACGGGCCAAGGGGCCAACGGTCTGGTCCTTTGTCCTTCGGCCCGTTCCTTGTCCTTTGTCCTTTGTCCGTTGTCCTTTGTCCTTCAGTGGTGGTGGTCGGCCCCGAGCCACTTGTGCGGGTCCGCCTCGAACTGCCGCTTGCACCCGGGCCCGCAGAAGTAGTACGTCTCGCTCCCGTGGCTCGACGTCCCGCCCGGAGGCTTCGCCTTGTCCACCTTCATCTTGCAGACGGGGTCGACCGCCTTGCCGGAGAACTTGTCGAAGAATCCCATGCGCCCTGGAGCGTCCCGGCCCGGATGAGGGTTTCGCGGAGACACGGTCATCGGCCCGGCCCTGGCGGGCGCGGCCGACGCGTGGCCCGGTCGTCCCCGGCAGCGCATTCCTCGAAGACCGAAAGACGGGAAGACCTACCCCTTGGAGGTCTGGTCTTTCGGTCTTCGACGAATGCCTTACCCGCACCCGGCACCCTGGCCAAGTACCGAGAGTGGATGGGTCCCTCCGCGAGCGTCGCCGGGAGTGGTGAGGCCGGCCCCGGAGGGCGTGCGGCGTTTTCGGTCAAGCGTGCCGAGGCTCAGACCAGCCCGCAAGTCTCGGTCTCGATCGAGCCTTCCGCGCAACCGCCGATGCTCACCGCGACGCAGTTGAACATCGTGCACTCCGCGTCGCCCGCGACGCCGATCGCCGCGACGTCCCCGGTCGCGCGACCGCCGCTCGCGGCGGCGAGCCAGTGGCCGCGGGCGTCGCCGTCCGGCTCGACCGCGAAGCACGCGACGCCGTCGCAGTAGTTCGCTCCGAGGCCGAGCTCGCCGTCCGCGTTTCCCGTCCCCGAGACGGGGACGCCGAAGCTCGACGAACGGCCCGTCCCGGACACGGCGAGGTTCCCGCCGTGGCTCGGCCCCGTGCCGCTCAGGGCGATCGTGGCGGGCCGCCCGTGCTCGCCGGCCTGGCCTGTCGCGGTCGCGGCGAGGGCCCAGCCTCGCGCGTCGCCCGTTGGGGCGACCGCGATCCATTCGGAGGACGCGTCGCCATCGCCGCTCGCCGCGAGGTAGTGGCCGGAGGCGGGACCATAGGGTTCGACGTCGACGCACGATCGACCCTCGCAAGTCCCGGTGAGGCTCACCGGGATCCCGCCGAACCCGGTCGAAGCGTCCCCGACGGGTGCGACGGGGAGCCTCCCGTCGGCATCTCTCGTCCCGCTTGCGGCGAGGCACTCCTGCGGGAACGGGGTCCAGCTCCAGCACTCGGCGTCGCCGGTCCCGCTCACGCCGAACCATCCGCCGCGCGCATGCCCGGTCCCGGTCACGCCTCCGTACCATCCGTCGGCGTCGCCCTCCGGGCTCGCGGCGACGCAGGCTTGGCCGTTGCACGTGCCGAGCGCGCTCACCGGGTCGTTCCCCGCGGCCTCGCCGGTCGGGCTCACGGCGGGGCGGACGGAGGCGTACGAGTAGCTCGTCGCGTCGCCGGTCCCGCTCGCGGCCGCGGTGTAGCCGCGCGCGTGCCCGGTCCCGCTCGCACCCGCGATGGCGCCCGAGGCGTCGCCCGTGCCGCTCACGGCGACCGTGCCTTTCGCACGGCCGTTCAGGCTCACGGCGACGATGCCGCTCGCGTCGCCGCCGGACAAGGCAGCGAGGCCCGGGCGCGCGAGCGCGTAGGATTCGCTGCGTCCCCCCATCCAGTACGTGCCCTCGGCCATCACCTCCGCCTTCACCGTCTCGGAGAACGGCGGGCTCGTCGCGGTGGTCGCGGACGCGCTGCCTGCCGTCCACGGCGGGCTCACGACCGCGATCGATCCGCCCGCGGGGATGGGGGGCGTCGAACCGAGACCGACGGTCCCGGACGTGCCGCTGCTCGAGACGTAGAACCAGACTCGCCCAGCCCCCGCGTCGACGGTCCCGACGTTCTCCACGGTCGCCGTGAACGTCATGGTGTCGCCGAGGTCGGGCTGCTCGGGCGTCCATGTGATGTCCGTGACGCGAAGCTCGGGCTGCGCGCGGACGTCGAACGCCGTCGTGATCTCGTTGTCGTCCTCGTCCCATTCCAGGATCGCATTCGCGGGGTCGACGACGGCGCGTAGCTCGTGACGGCCGACGGTCGAGGTCCATGTCGCCGTCGTGGCGACCCAATCCGTTCGGCCCGCAGCGATCGAACCGAGTGTCGTGGCCTCGAAGAGCACGTCGTCGAGGAAGACCTGGACGGGCACGTCGTACGCGGGCGCGTCGCCGTGGTTTCTCACGGTGACGTAGAGCGGAAACGTGGCACCTGGCGCCGCGCCGTAGTACGCCGAGACGCTCGTCGGGGAAAGATCTGCCCGCATCTCCGGCGGCGGGAGCAGCGACGCGGCCGCGCCGGCGCTCGCGGTGACGAGACAGACGAGGACGAAGGGCAGCATCGGGCGCATGGGCTCTCCCGCGGACTCGGAGCCGGTCCGGTCAGTTAGCCCTTGTCGTCAAACGATGTCGGAGGGCGGCTGGGGGCGCGCGGTCCTCGGACGGGTTCCGGGGTCACGCGCGTTCGATCTTCGTCGACCGGCCGGCGTGGAGCTCGAGCCGTCCTTCCTTCTCGCGCAGCTGCGCGTCGCGCACGGTCACGGTCGTCCCGATGGCCACGGAGCGCACGGCGCGGACCGCCTCGTCCCACAGGACGAGCTGCGCGCGACCCGTGCCGTCCTCGAGGACCACGTTCGCGACGAAGCCGACGGAGCCGTCCTTGCGCTGGAACGTGCGCGTCGGGGACACTTGCAGCACGCGTCCGCGCACGTCGACCGCGGGGCGGTCGTTCGGGAGCGCGCCGAGCGGCGTGAACGTGGGCGGGGGGACGAGAGTCGTCTGCCGCGCCGGCGTCGTGGACGCCGCCGCAGGCCGAGCCTCGGCGCCCGCAGGCGCCGAGGCAGAATTCGTCAACGGGTCGAAGTCCGCGCGCGTGTCCAGGAGGAGCTTGCGGTGCGCGGCGTCCACGGCGCCCTCGACCTCGAAGGTCGTCCAAGGTCCCGCGTGGAGCTCGAGGCCCCACTTCGACGATTTCACGCGTGCGTTCACGATCTTCACGCGGCGCCCTTCCCGGAGGTCCCCGTCCTCGGCGTGGCGGCAGTCGCGGTTCCAGAGCACGAGGCGCGCGGCGCCCGTGGCGTCGCGCACGTCCACGTTGAGGACGCGGCCGGTCCCGCGTTCGCGCTCGAACTCGCGAGCAGGGTTCACGCGGACGACGTCGACGACGACCGTCGCTTCGGCTCGACCCTCGAGGTCCGCGACGCGAAGGATGGCGCCCTCGTTGAGGCCGAGCTCGTCGAGGACGAGGAGGCCGAGCGTCTCGTCGTCGAGGAGGCCGTCGAACTCGCGCCGCCGTTCCTCGACGCGCGCGAGGAACTCCTCCGGTGACAGCTTCGCCGCGGCGCGCGCGGCGAGGGCGGCGAGATCCACGGGGATGCGAGGCGCGGAATGGTGATGAAACGTTCGGCGGAGCGTCCCGAGGTTTGCGTCACCTCGGGACAACCGAGAAGGCGTGGGACGGAGACGCCCGAGCATGACCGCATGGCACAGGACAGCCCCTGAGATCGTGCGGTCGATGATCGCGTTGGCCGTGGTGTTGGGCGGCCTTTCGATGATCGGTCTATCGTGGTGGACGCGTGGGACCGATGACGCCCAGAGGCTCGTGGGCATGCTCGGCGGGGTCATAGGAGTCGTGACCGGGTACTACTTCGGTCGCCAAGGTGTCGAGTCCGCTCAGGCTGAATCGTCCCGGAGCGCCACGGTCGCCGCAGGCGGTGTGTTCACCCTCGAGGAAGCGCAGGCGGAGGCCGACCGGCTGAAGCGCGTGAGCCGCGAGAACGCTCTCGTTCTCCGCAGGCTTCGGGAGGATCGCGAGTTGTTGGCTGCGCTTCCTGACCTTGGACGCAAGATTGATGCGTTGACAGACGAAGTCAGGAGGCAGGTGCCATGATGTACACCCTCGACGATCTCCTGAGAGAGACCGACGAGGCGATCGCCGCGTACGATCGCGCGGCGGCTCGGGGCCGAGCGTGGGTGCGCGAGGCGAAGCGCCACCTCGGGATGCCGTGATCCCTCACCGCAGATCCGTCAACTTGCATTTCACGTGCCCGAGCCCGTTGAGCACCGGGTGGCGCGTGCTCTTCGGTTCGAAGACGTCCCCCGCGAGGGCGCGCAGGAGGACTGCCTCCTTCGTCGGCGGCACTTCGCCTTCCCGCCACGTCGCAACGACGATCGACGGATCGGAGTAGTCGACGAGGATCACGGGGACCTGCCTGCACCCGAGCTTGCGGAGCGCGGCGAGGCGATGGTGGCCGTCGAGCACGACGAGGGTCTCCTCGTCGACTACGACCGGCCGGATGATCGCGCCGTCGTGCTCGAGCGCGCGCGCGAGCTCCGCGACCTTCTCCGGGACCGTGCGCTCGTGCGGGTGGAGGTCGTCGGGCGGCAGGAG
>DATDQL010000391.1:0-2465 GCA_035292305.1 Thermoplasmatota archaeon | reverse complement strand
GCAGGCGGTCCAGTTCTCCTGGTCGATCGACTCCTCGAACGTGAACTGGACCGTCGGGGTCGTGCCGATGAGCGGGCCGCGCCACGCGTGGACGTTCGCGGACGCGAACTCGGTCACGTTGATCCCGGCCGTCTCGTAGGTCCCCGCGCCGAGGAACCCGCTGAAGCGGGGGACGAGGGTGATGGTCTCGACTTGCCCGGCCATTCGACTGCTCCTTTCCTAGCGGCGCTCGAGGCCGCCGACCGCCCAGCACGAGACGCCGGGGTTCGTGCCGGCGAGACTGACGACGATGCGGAACCACCGCTTCTGGAGGTGGGCGACGACCTGCGCCTCCGTGTCCTCGCCCGGGTCGAACCCCGCGGTCGTGCCCCCGCACGTGGTCCACTCGATCTGGTCCGTGCTCTCCTGGAAGGTGGCCTGGAACATGCCGATCGCCTTGCCGCGCCACAGGTTGACGACGGCGTTCACGTAGTCGTTCACGTCGAGGGCCACGGTCGCGAAGGCCGTGGCGCCGGCGAGGCCCGTGAACCGAGGGAGGAGGACCAGGGGTACGTTCGCGGCGGGCATCGTGTGTCGCCTTTCTCTTGTCCTGCCAACTGGTAGTCGCCTCTCGGGCGCCCGGCCTTTCTCAACCCTCCGCCTCGTCGCGGGGCACGAGGTGGCCGAAGACGTGCGCGGTCACCGCGACGTCGGTGCCTTCGAGGGCGATGACGACGCGGAGGAAGCGTTTCCTGAAGACGAGGGTCTTCGTCTCGACGACGCCCTCCGAGGGGCTGAACGCCGAGCCGCCGTCGCAGGTGCTCCAGGAGTCGCGCTCCATGGACTCCTCGAACCGGAACGAGACCGACGGCGTCGTGCCGATGAGCTTCCCCCGCCAGGCGTGGACCACCGCCGACGCGAAGGGCGCGATGTCGATGCCCATCGATGCGAACTCGCCTTCGCGCACGTAGGTCGTGAAGCGCGGGACGAGGAGGAGGGGGACCGTGCGCCCGGACATGTCAGCGCTCGCGCCGCTCGAGGAAGCCGAGCACCCAGCAGGATGCGCGGGCGTTGAGCCCGAGCAGCACCGCGCGGACGCGGAGCCACCGCTTCGTGAGCGCCGCGGTGACCTGGTCCTCGGCGCTCGCGCCCGGGTCCCAGTCCGCCTCGGCCCCGGAGCAGAGCGTCCAGCTCTTCTGGTCGAACGACTCCTCGACGAAGAACGTGAGCGTGTCCTTCGCCGGCCCGCGCCAGACGCTGAGGATCGCGTTCTGGTAGTCCTTCACCTCGATCGCGACGGTGCTGTAGTCGGCGGCGCCGACGAGAGTCGTGAACCGCCGCATCAGCACCACGGGGACAAGCACGCCTGCCATGGTTCGCGTTCCTTTCGCTGCGCCCGAGGGCGGGGCCATTGGGCCGTCTGCAAGGAAGTCGCTCCGCGCGCCCGGACCCTTTCCGCCTTTCCCGCCCGGCACCGGTGATGGGCGGGTCGGTCCGCGATCCCTTCTCCGCTTCTCCGGGGAAAGGTCGCGCCGCGCGGGAGCGACTACCTTTCGGGGCGACATCGCCCCCGGAGGTGGTCCGGATGCGTCGCATCCTTCACGTCTTCCACGGCCGCCCCACGGCGGTGCACGGGCAGTCCAAGACGGCACCGCTCGACGTGCGGGGGTTCCCCGGCGCGGACGTCTCCCTGTGGCGGGGCAAGGGGACCTCCGCGTTCGGGCTCACGTTCGAGGAGTCGAGCGACCAAGCCTCGTGGAGGCTCTGCGCCGGTGCCGACACGGCGCGCGACCCCGGGGCGGACACGGAGGAGGCGCTACGGCTCGTCTTCCGGCTCCCCCACGTGCGCCTGAGCGTCGAAGCGGAGGACATGACATCGTTCTGGGCGCTCGGGAGCTTCGACCCGAACCCCCTCTTCGGGGGCGCGCCCAGAGGCATCGAGACCGCCGCCGTCGACGTGGGAGGCCGCGCCAACAACCTCGCGCTCTTCGAGGACTCCGGGACCCAGTACATGTTCGCGTCCCTCGGAGAGGGCGGCATCGCGATCGTCCGCGTGGACGACGCGGCGAGCCCCGGCGGCCTCGTCCACCTCGCGACCATGGACGCCACGACCCTCGCGGTCATCGCGGGCGGGTCGAGCGACGCGCTCGCGGTCGTGGACGGCTTCCTCGTGTCCGTGGCGATCGCCGAGGGCGGCTCCCCCTTCGACTTCTCGCCCGCCTACGTCGCGCGCGTCGGCGACGGCGTGATCGCCGCGCCCGGCAACCAGGACGACAAGGGGGGCGGGGTCGCGGGCACGAGCGGGAGGTTCCTCGTCGCCACGGGCGGCACGGACCTCGGCGTGGCGACCATCACGGTCGGGGCGCCCTCCACGTACACGGTCGGGACCCCCATCGACCTCTCCTCGGACATGGCGCACGTGATCGACGTGCTGGCCACCGACACGCACGCAATCGTGTCGGGCGAGAAGTCGGGGTCGCCCGGCT
>DATDQL010000390.1:0-4390 GCA_035292305.1 Thermoplasmatota archaeon | reverse complement strand
CCCCCCCCCCCCCGTGCTTGATTCTGCGCGATGCGTCTGGCTTGCGCTCCGCAGGGCGCGCACTTGAGGGCGCCGTCGCAGCACACGTCGCCCGCCCTCCACCGCCACGACCACCACCCTGATACGCGCCGCCCCCTTGCGGACCGCGTGGCCGGCGCTGCGCGGGTGACGATCGTCCTCGGAAAAGGGGGCGTCGGCAAGACCACCGTCGCCGCGGCCCTTGCGCTCGACTGGGCGCGCGCGGGCGAGAAGGTCCTCCTCACGAGCGTCTCCGACCGGGCGGAGCTCGCGCGACGCGTGCGCCAGGAAGGGCAGGACCTCCCGCCGACGCTGACGCTCGTCGAGCTGGACCCGCGCGGTCTCGTCGACGACCTCGTGCGTCGCGCGGTGCGGCTCGGGCCGCTCGCCGAGGCGATCGTGCGGCACCCTGCGTACGATTCCATCATCACGATCGCTCCCGGCATCCGCGAGATGGCGATGCTCGACCATGTGTGGGAGCGCCGCGACGGCTTCGACCGCGTCGTGCTGGACGCGCCTGCGACGGGGCACGGCCTGCACTTCCTCGAGGCCCCGCGCCGCACGGAGGCGATGGTCGTCGGGAAGCTCCGCGAACGAGCGACCGCGCTTCGGAAGGCGCTCGAGGACCCGTCGCAGACCGACATCGTGCTCGTGACCCTCGCGGAGGAGACGCCGGTGCGCGAGACGCGCGAGCTCGCATCGACGCTCGCCGCGCAGGGCTTCCGCGTGGACAACGTCGTGGTGAACCGGTGGTTCCCGGACGTCTTCGATGATGCGGGGAGCCGTCTCGTCCTCGACACGCTCGACGCGGACGCCGCCGCGCGGGAGGGGCTCCAGCGCGCCATCGCGCGCTACTCGCGCATCGACATCGAGGACTGGGTGGGCGCGGCGCGGCTCGTGCGAGGCCAGCGCGACGAGCACCGCGAGAACCTCGACGCGTTACGCGGCACGGCGCAGAAGATCGCGCTCGTTCCGTTCTTGCCGCAGGCCGAGGGCCGCCTCGCCGCCGTCGCGCGCTCGCTTTCGGAGGTGCTCGCGTGACCCACGCTGATCGAGCGAGGGACGAGCGAGGTCGATCTCCGTGAGACTCGAGGACCAGCTCGCGGAGCGGCGCCTCGTCTGCTTCCTCGGGCAAGGTGGCGTCGGGAAGACGACGGTGGCGGCGGCCACGGCGCTGCATTCGGCGCGGACGCGCAAGACGCTTGTGCTCACCATCGACCCCGCGCGGCGCCTCGCCGACGCGCTCGGCGTAAAGGTCGGCGCTGCAGCGTGCGAGGTCAGGCCGAATCTCGACGCCATGATGCTCGACACGAAGGCCGCGCTCGACGAACTCATCGAGCGGTACGCGCCCTCGCCGGACACGGTCAAGCGGGTCTTCGCGTCGAGATTCTACGCGGAGCTTTCGAGCGCGTTCGCCGGGAGCGAAGAGTTCGTCGCGATGGGCGCGCTCCACGACATCGTGGCCGATGGACGGTATGACGTGATCGTCGTCGACACGCCGCCGTCGAAGCACGCCGTGGATTTCCTCGACGTCAATCGGCGGCTCATCCGCGTCTTCGAGAGCGGAGCCGTCAAATGGCTCTTCAAGCCGACGCGAATCCTGCGCGTCGGCGGCGGCCACATGGCGAGCGTCCTCGCACGCTGGACGAGCGCGGAGTTCCTCGCCGAGGCCGCCGAGTTCATGACGACGTTCGATCAGATGTTCCTCGACATGGAGGGGCGGGTGCGGCGGATCGAGCGCGTGCTGCGGGACCGCCGGGAGACGGGACTGAACATCGTGACCGTCGCCGAGGCCGAGAGCGTGCCCGGCACGCTCGAGTTGTACGAGCAGGTCACCGACCGGCTCGGCCTCACGATCGAGAGCTGCATCGTGAACCGTTACTGGCGCCGGCTGCCGGGGCTCGAAGACGTCGCGGAACTCGAGCGGCCGGGGCGCTTCCGCGATGGCGCCGTGCGGCTCGTCGCCGAGCACGCGAAGGCGGACCCCGCCTCCGCGGCGCGGTTCCTCGACGACGCCCTCGTCGCGGCGCGATTCCACGACGCGGTGGCCGCGGGGCAGGCCCGCGACCTCATGTCGTTGCGGGCGGCGACGCCCGGCCCGTTCCATCTCGTGCCCGCGCTCTCGCAGAGCGTCCACTCGCTCGAGGGCCTCGAGGCGGTGCGGGCGCACCTTTTCGCCGCTCGAACGTCACCGTCGCCGTGACGTCGCGACGAGGAGCGCGCCGATCGCGACGATGATGGCCGACGACCCGGGGATCGCGTCGCGGGATTCCTCGGGGACGCCAGCGGAACGAGGGCCTTCGTCGCCGCGCGAAGCCGGCACGCGGTCGAGCGTCACGGTGACCGTGCCGCTCCCGAAGTGCGCGGTCAGGACGCCTCCCGCGACCAGGGGCTCCTCCGCCCCCTCGACGAGACGGATCATCCAGCCATCGGGCGCCTTCACGTGCAGCGTGCCGTTCCCGAACGGCCCGAGGCTCAGGGCGATGACGCCGTCGGTGCCCGTTCCGTTGGCGAGGGCGAGCCCCACGACGTGCCGCGCTCGGAACGACCTCGCGTCGCCTTCGAGGTCCGCCTTCACGTCGACGACCCGGGACGGGGACTCCCGCGCGCGGGCGAGCGGGAAGGCCTGACCGATCATCGACGCTTCCGTGGCGTTCTCCAGAGCGTCGATCTCTTTCCGGACGAGCTCACCGTCGCCGTTCCCGAAGGCGTCGTCCAGCGAGACACGGACGGCCGACGCCTCCTCGCCGGTCCACGTCCGCACGACGCGGGCGGTCGCCGAAGAGGGTGAGGACAACACAAGGTCCAGGTCGACCTCGCCCGTCGCCGAGGCGGGCGGCACCGCGATCGCGAGAATGGAGAGGGCGACCATCGCACGCCACGCACCGTGGGCGCGCATCGCAGCCGCGCACGACTCCCGTCGCATCTGGTTTCCGGTACAGCCCCCGCGCACGCGGTCCGCGTGCCGAGGTGGATGGATGCGTGGACTGTGACGGTCCTTCTTCAGGCCGCGACGCCCATATTCCCATCGCCCGACAGGACGTCGCAGTACGAGGGGTGGAGTCGCTCGACGCCGAAAGCGAGGTCGAGGAACTGGGCGTCGTCCATGAGGGTGTCGAAGTCCTTCGTCGCGCCGAGCGCGTTGAGCTCGCGCAGGACGTCCTCCGGGGCCTCGAGCGCGAGGAGGACGCGTTGGTCGCCGCGGATCTTTGGGAGGAGGCCTGGCGGCAGTCCGAGCTTGCGGAGCTCGCGGATCGTGGACTCGACCCAGAGCCCGTAGTCCGGGATCTCGCCCTCGAGGAAATCCCCGTTCGTCGCAAGGACGACGCGGGTCGCGACGACCTCTTCGCCGCTCTCGAGATGGAACCGGATGTGGCCGAACCACTCGATCCGGCTGGGGTAGACGCCCGGGTCCTTGTCGAGCACGTCGATAGGGGGGTCTCGCGGGGTCATGAGAGTGTTGGTGCGCCGCGTCCCCAAGACATGTCATTGAAATCGATACAGGTAATGTAATGGGCGTGTTATATGGGCCCCATATTCCAGTGGAAATCCGCTTGCACGTCGGTGCGGGTTCGGCGTCCGTCGGACCCCGTGCCGACGCTTCGCACGGCTCGTCAGCGGTCGCGCTCGACGGCCCTGCGTGCGATGGCCCGGAGCTCGTCCTTCCACGTCGACTCGGGCAGCGGCGCGAGCTCCGCGACGGCCTGGTCGTGGTACCAGAGCGCGGCCTTCCGCGCACGCTCGATCCCGGCGACGCGGGGGAGCGTCGGAAGATGCGCGTCGGAGCCCGTCGCCTTGCCGAGCGCGTCGGGGTCGCCTTCGACATCGAGGATGTCGTCCTGGATCTGGAACGCGATGCCGAGCGCGAGCCCGTAGCCGGCGAGCGCACGCCGCCACGGGTCCGGCGCGCCCGCGAGCGCGGCGCCGACCTCCGCGCACGCTCGCACGGGTTCCGCGGTCTTCGCGGTGACGATCTCGAGGTAGTCGCGCTCCGTCGCGGTCTCCCGCGCGGTGCGGACCTCCCGCACTTCGCCCTCGGCGAGGCGCTGGCATGCGCGTGACGTCGCCTCGACGATGTCGAGGCCCAGCGGGCCCGCGAGGGCGAATCCGCGGACGAATAGGAAGTCTCCGACGCACACCGCGGTCGCGAGGCCGTGCTTGACGTGCACCGCCGGCCGGCTGCGACGTATCGGCGAGCCGTCGATGATGTCGTCGTGCACGAGGCTCGCCGCGTGGATGAGCTCGACGGCGGCCGCCGCAGCGACGGGCCGGTCGTACTCGCGGCCGCCGCACGCTGCGTACGCGAGGAGCAGGACCTTCGGCCGCATGCGCTTGCCTCCCGCGAGCACAGTGTTGCGCGCGCCGTCGGCGA
>DATDQL010000389.1:0-2670 GCA_035292305.1 Thermoplasmatota archaeon | reverse complement strand
TCGACAGCCAGAACAACCCGCACATCGCGAGCCTCTCCTACACCGACGGATTCGTGTACCTCCACAAAGACGCGACCGGTTGGCACCGCGAGATCATCGGCGACGTTTGGAACCAGAATCTCCGCGTTCCGATCAACCGCGCCTACTTCACGAGCATCGCGGTCGACGACCAGGACGCCCCGCACGTCGTCTACTGCGAACGACCCGGAGCCTCGAACGATCCCACAGCGAACACGCACACGAAGTACGCTGTCAAGGTCGACGGAGCGTGGTCGTACGAGATCATCGACGCGACCGGCATCTCGCCGTGCCGCGAACCCGACCTGAAACTCGATGCGCGTGGAATCCCCCACGTCGCGTACCTTTTCGCGTATGCCGTTCAGGGTGCGATCGCAGGCGAGTGGGACATCCGTTACGCGCGCCCGGTCGCGGGGCTCGTGCCGCCGCCCCCTCCGCTCGACCCCCCGTAGCACGCCCCACCCGCCGCACCCGTCCCACCGGTCGCACTCGCCGCACCGCCATACTTTCGCTCGTTTCGGCGAGCCTCCCGAGAATGCCTTCACCTCCGGACAAATCCTATCCTCAAGGCCGTTCTTCGGCCGGACACGGGCCCCCGCACGCCGCACCGGGCCCCTCAGGTGATGGGTATGCAATCGACGCAGCAAGAGGACTTGAGCGCGCACGTGAACGACATCGTCCGGGCCCTCGAGGGTCGCGTGGACCCCGAGGCCGTGGAGGACGAGCTGCGCCGGTACCTGGAGTACGGCGTGCCGCTCCAGCAGGCGCGGCGGGACATCGTGCGCAACCACGGCGGGCGCCTGACCGGCGGGCGCCGCAAGCTCGAGGCGCTCCTCGCGGGCGACACGCGCGTGGACCTCGTCGCGAAGGTCTTGACCGTGAACCCGAAGGAGGTCTCGCTCGGGGGCGAGCCGAAGCGCATCTTCTACGGATACCTGGCGGACGGGACGAAGCGCGTCTCGTACACCGCGTGGAAGGACTTCAACCTCCAGCCGGGCTCGTTCATCGAGGTCTCGAACGCGTACGTGAAGGAATGGCGCGACGTCATCGACGTGAACCTCGGCGACTACGCGACCGTGAAGCCCTCGGACGAGCGCTTCGACGTCGTCGACGCGCCGGCGGGCTTCCGCGGCGGCGCGGGCGAGCCGACGACGATCCGCGAGCTGCGCGACGGCATGGGCTCCGTGGCCGTGGTCGCGCGCGTGCTGTCGATCGAGGAGAAGAAGATCACCGGCCCGAACGGCGAGCGGACGCTGCGCGAGGGCGAGCTCGCGGACGGCACCGGTCGCGTGCCCTTCACCGCGTGGGGCGCGCAGCCCCTCGCGGCAGGCCAGGTCGTGCGCGTGCAGAACGCGTACGTGCGCAGCTGGCGCGGCGCGCCGCAGCTCAACTTCGGCGACAACGCGACCGTCGCGGAGATGCCTGCGGAGACGCTGCCGCCGGTCGAGGCCCTCAGCGGCTTCGCGACGGCGACGCTCGGCGACCTCGCCGCGACAGGCGGGGCGACCGCGGTCGCGGTCGAGGGCGTCGTGCTCGAGATCAAGCCGGGCTCCGGCCTCATCTTCCGCTGCACGCAGTGCAAGCGCGTGCTCCAGAACCGCATGTGCCGCGTGCACGGGCGCGTCGAGGGCCAGCCGGACCTGCGCGTCAAGGCCGTCCTCGACGACGGCCGCGGCGTGCTCACGTTCTTCCTGCCGCGCGAGCCCACGGAGCGGCTCGTCGGTCGCACGCTCGAGGAGGCGCAGAACATGGCGAAGGAGGCGATGACGACGGACGTCGTGCAGGAGGAGGTCGCGCGGAAGCTCGTCGCGCGCCGCCTGCGCGTGCGCGGGAACGTGACGAGCGACGAGTTCGGTCTGCAGATGATCGCGAGCGACGCGCAGGTCACGGTCCCCGGCGACCTGAGGGCCGAAGCCGAACGCCTCCTCGACGAGATCCAGGAGGTGGCGTGAGATGGCCGAGGAAGCGACCGTCCAGGTCGACAAGCCGGCGGCCCCCGCGGAAGCGACGGGCCGCGTGGCGCGCGAGGTCGCGCAGCGCCTCTTCGCCGCGGAGTTCAACGCGTCCAAGCTCGAGGTCCGCGAGACGGGCGAGCGGGCCCCGGCGTACCTCGTGTCGCCGCTCGGCGCGCGCGTGAACCGCCTCCTCGTCGTCGGCGTGCTCACGTCGAACGAGACGGTCGGCCAGACGGGCGAGATGTGGCGCGCGCAGGTCACGGACCCGACGGGCGTCTTCAGCGTGTTCGCGGGCCAGTATCAGCCCGAGGCCGCGCGCGCGCTCTCGGAGCTGAAGCCGCCCGTGATCGTCGCCGTCGTCGGCAAGTCGCGCGTGTACAGCCCCGAGCCCGGGGTCATCTACACGAGCATCCGGCCGGAGTCGATCACGATCGTGGACGTCGCGGATCGCGACCAGTGGATCGCCGAAACGGCGCGCTTCACGCTCGAGCGCATCGACTGCGTCCGCGAGGCGACGGTGCTCACGCCGCCCACGGTCGCCGCGCTCAAGGACCTCGGCTACCGCGAGGACCTCGCCGACGGCGCGGTCCGGGCGCTTGCGCACTACGGTCCGGCGGACGTGCCGAAGTGGGCCGCGACGCTGCGCGACGCGGTCGAGTTCCTCACGCCCTCCGGCGAGACGCGGCGCAAGCAGGTC
>DATDQL010000388.1:0-2088 GCA_035292305.1 Thermoplasmatota archaeon | reverse complement strand
GAGCCGCAACGCGAGCGCAGTGAAGAGGCCTTCGCCGAGGACGACGGCTGCGGCGGCCGCGTAGTTCGGCACCCCATCACCGCCGCGCTCAGTACTCCTTCAGGAGGTACTTGTCGAACGTCTCGATGCGCTTGAGCCAGTCGTCCGGGTGGAGGGCACGGGCCGCGAGCGCGACGTTCGTGAGGAGCGCGTTGCCGTCCTGCGGAGTGAACGCGAAGCCGGTGATCTCCTTCCCGTCGCCGCGCACGTGGATCGTGGGGGCGGCGACGACGGTCTGCGAGAGGATGCGGCCGAAGGGCCCGTGCTCGCGCGCGAAGCTGAAGACCGTATTGGTCGCGTCCTTCTCCGTGAGCCCGACGTACTTGTTCGCCTGCAGCTGCTCGAGGACACGCGCGCGCGTGGTCGGCTCCTGGAGGCGGAAGTCGAACCAGATCGTGTGCATGTACGGCGTGTTGACCTTCATCGCGGACGAGAAGAGGTCCAGATCGAAGCCGAGGGTCCGGTAGACGTCGGCGACGTCCGTGGCGTGGTGCGTGCCGAGCGCTTCCTTGTGCTTGTCGACGCTCGGCGCCTGGATGAACTTCTTGTCGCCGATGTCGCCCGCGCGGCGGATGCACACGAAGCGCGCTTCGCGGAAGGCGGGGCGCGGCCCGTTCTGGAACCCGATCGCCTTGACGAGGACGGAGATGCTGTGGGTGTTGCAGCTCACGACGTGGACGAACCGTTCTGTCTTCGGGTCGACGACGTCGTCGTTGATGCCGAGCGCCCACTTCTTTCCGAAGCCGTCCTCCGAGCCCTGCGCGGCGAAGACGCGGGAACCGTCGTCGAGCTTGCGGTAGATCTTCTCCTTGTTCTCGAGGCCGACGTCCTCCGGCGTCGCGTCGAGGACGACGCGCGCGGCGTCGAGCGCTTCGCCGGTCGTCAGGTCGGGCGCCATGCCGGTCTTCTCGAACTCCCCGCGCTTCTCGGGTGCGACCGCAAGGCGCGCGCCGAGGTCGCGGAGCGCCTTGACCATCGGGCGGTCTGCTGCACGCGGGCTGAACTTCGCGAACGTGACCTCGTCGATGCCGAGCTCCCTGCGGTGCTGCGCGAGGAGCCCGATGATCGGTTCGCCGATGGTGCCGGTGCCGACGACGTGGACCCTTCGCTGCGCCATGGTGTTCGTCCCGCGCTACTCCGGTGGGTTCCATGAACCTTCGCACGGAGGAGGCCCGGGGACATCTCCACCCCGGGCCGTCCCTGTCCGCGGTCGCCGCGGCGGCGGGGGTGAGGACCCGCATATCGGAGTGGGACAAACTTCTTCAACCCCGCGAGCGCTCGGAGGTTCGGCCTGAGGACAAGGCCAGGGCGCTGCCCAACCTCTCCAGCAACAGGTACGGCAACACCTCATCGTCCGCCGGGCGGCAACCTGGTGGACACGATTGGGCCGCCCTTCTTCTCGCGGCCCCCGGCGCGGCCGGGGGCGCTCCGAGCGCGCGTGCGAAGCCCTCGCCCTTCGATTCTACCAAACGTGTCCCGTCCCGCCGAAAGGCGCTTGTCGGCACAGACCGTTCACGCCGCGTGCGTGTGGGGATCCTTGCCGTGATGGCCATCCTTGCCGGGTGTCTCTCCGCGCCCGACCCCGGTCCGGCGCCGGCGCCCGACGCGAAAGTGCCGCCGCTTGCGGACGTGCCGGGGGCGGTGCGGAGCCTCACCCTCGTCGCCTCGCTCCCGCATCCGCTCCTCAACGACCTTGCGTTCCGCCCCGGCTTCGTCTACGCGTCGTCGCACACCGCGGGCACCGTCATCTACGACGTGTCGGACCCGACCGCTCCCGCCGAGCTCTCGGTCGTGCCCTGCAACGGGATCGATGTCGGCGTCGTCGACCTCGCCTCCGGCCGGCGCATCATGACGATCTCGCACTCCGGCGACGACGGGTGCCCGGACGCGGTGCCGGGCGGCGGCATCCGGGTCGTCGACGTGACGGACCCCGCGGAGCCCGTCGTCCTCGGGCAGGCGAGGGTCGAAGGGGGATCGCACTCGCACACGACGTGGGGCGACACCGGCCTCGTGATCAATTCGCAGATCGCGCAGTCGCCGCTCTCGACG
>DATDQL010000387.1:0-3366 GCA_035292305.1 Thermoplasmatota archaeon | reverse complement strand
CCGCCGCGAGCGCCGGGCCCGAGACGGTGAGGTCGGCCACGGCGAAGGGCGCGACGGCGAGCACGACAGCGAGCGCGAGGACGTTTCGCATGGGTCTCGCAGCGGACGCGACGGCGATAGCGGTTGTGACGAGAGCGTATGAGACGGGCTACCGCCTGCGACTGCCCCGCAGGCACGCTCCACGATGTCCCGCAGGGCACGTGCGCGGCGCGCTACGGTCGAAGCCCGAGGACCGCATGCCGAAGCGTCACGAGCCCGATGTAGCACGCGCAGTTCGGGACCACGCACACCTCGGTCGGGTCCTGGCCCGGCGCCTTCCGGTACTGCACGCCGAGGATGCAGAACGATCCGCACTCGACGCTGCTGCGGTACCCGCAGGTCCGCACGCTCCCGTCGCCCGGGACGGGCACGTCGTCGCGGGCCGCGGCCGATGGGAGGAACGACGAAGCGGCGAGAAGCAGGGCGGAAAGCAGGAGCGCGCGGCGGGTGGCGGACATCGGGATCGACCCGGGGCGGCGAGCAGCGCGGCCGTGCATAAGGGCGACGCCTACGGCGCGTCGGTGATCTCCGGCTCGACGAGCGCAATCCTCGCGTGGTGTCGCTATTCGGCTGGTCCCTGGCGGGCGCGGCCGATGCGTAGCCGGTTCGTTCGCGGCAGCGCATTCGTCGAAGACCGGAAGACGGGAAGACCTACGCCTTGGCAGCCTGGTCTTTCGGTCTTCCGGTCTTCGACGAATGCCTTGGCCGCACCCTGTCCCGCGGCCCGTGCCGAGGCCCCTCAGGGCGCGCGTTCACGCCTTGGACCGCCGCGCCCGCCGATTCGCCGTCTGCGCGAACACGCGCGTCCTGCGCCGCGCCTTCGCGTCGATCGGGGGGACGGCCTTCGCGGCCGCTTGGCGAACGAGCCGCACGACCGCCGGGTCGTCGAGGACCGTCGCCGCGTCGAGACGGATGTGCCGCACGCGCGATCCCGTCCCTTGCAGGAGACGCTCCGGGTCGTCGAGCGACGCCCCACGGAGGAAGAACAGGTTCACCCAGCGCGGGTAGACCACGAGCGAGAGCACCGCGTCCCGCGGCCGCTCCGTCGGCCCCCAACCGATGGCGAGGCCCGTGTACGTGTCGGCGACGAGCTCGACGGCCCCCGGAAGACGGCGTCGCATCTTCGCTCGTGCCGCGCGCGCGAGCCGAGCGATCGCGGGATCGTACGGCGCGAGGAACGCTGCGAGGCGGGCCTCGACCGTGGGCACGATGTCGCGAACACCGAGCGGGCGCTTGAATCCCCGCCCGCCTCGACCGGCGCGTGGCAAGACCGAGGAACGAAGTCGCGCCGATGGTAAGGCAGATGCCCCACGCACGGAGCCGCGTCCGGGGACCTCGCGTGCACGATCTCGTACGTGCTCTGGACCATCCCGCCCGCGAACGTCCTCGTCGCGACGTGCCGCAGCTGGACGTCCGCGGGGAGCGATCCGAACAGGGGGATGCCTTCGCCGAGCAGGACCGGGATGCAGCTCGCCGTGATCTCGTCGAGGAGCCCCGCCGCGAGGAAGCCCTGGATCGTCCGGCCTCCGTGGACGTAGAGCCGCTGGAGCCCGCGGGCAGCGAGCGCCGCCCCGATCTCCGCCGGCTCGCCCGACATCGTCTCCACGCGACCCGCGAGCGCCGGCGGGACGGCAAGCGCCGGTGCGTGAGCACGACGACGGGCCGTTCGTACGGCCACGCGTCGAAAGTGAGCACCTTCTCGAACGTGCCGCGCCCCATCACGATCCCGTCGATCCCCGCGATGAACGCGCCGTACCCGTAGTCCTCCCCAGGCGGCGGCGCCGCCGCGCCGTCCTCCCCCGAGCCCACGAGCCAGTCGAGGCTGCCGCCCTTGCGGGCGATGAAGCCGTCCAGGCTCACGGCGAGGAACGCGGGGCAGCGGGGCATGCAGGACGCAAGGCCTGCGCAGACGAAAACCCTGCGGCACGCTCTTGCACGGGCCCGCGCTCGCACGGCAGGCGCCCCTCCATGCGCACTTTCTCCTCCGTCGAGGAATACATCGCCGCCGTGCCGGCTCCGCAGCGCGCCGCGCTCGAACGGCTCCGCGCGCAGATCCGCCGTGCCGCCCCGCGCGCGACCGAGAAGATCGCCTACGGGATCCCCACGTTCGTGCACCACGGCAACCTCGTGCACTTCGCGGCGTTCCAGGAGCACTGCAGTTTCTTCCCGGGCCGCGCCGGCGTCGCCCTGCTGCTCCGGTCGAAGCTCCACGGCTACGAGACGAACAAGGGTACGATCCGCTTCACGCCGGATCGGCCGCTGCCCGCGAGCCTCGTGCGCGAGATCGTCAAGATGCGCGTCGCCGAGAACGAGGCGCGCGGCGGCCCCGGCGCGCGCACGACCGCCCGCGGCCCGAAGAAGGCCCCCTCGCGCAGCCGCGCGGCGACGCGCGCCCCTCGCGCGGCGCGGAAGTGACGCCGGTCCCCCTCGCGGCGCGGCCCGACCGGCAGCTTGGGCGCGGCGTCCTTGTTCCGCAGCGCCCACTCATCGAGGGACCCGCGGCGAACTACAAACCATCTGCCGGCTCTCCCTGCCCGGGATCCCGATGGCGCAAGCTCATTCCCAGGGTGCGAGGACCGCGTCCGAGATGATGACCACGATCACGCCGTGCCTCTGGTTCGACCACGAGGCCGAGGAGGCCGCAAGGTTCTACTGCTCCATCTTTCCCGACTCCCGCGTCGAGGGCGTGCAGACCGCCGCGGCGGACTACCCGAGCGGCAAGAAGGGCGACGTGCTTACCGTGGAGTTCACCCTCATGGGCCGCTCCTTCACCGGCCTCAACGGCGGTCCGTACTTCAAGCTCAACGAGGCCGTCTCCTTCCAAGTTCCCTGCAAGGACCAGGCCGAGGTCGATCGTTACTGGGAAGCGCTCTCCGCGGTGCCGGAGTCCGAGCAGTGCGGCTGGGTCAAGGACAAGTACGGCCTCTCGTGGCAGATCGTTCCCGTGCGCCTCTACGCACTCCTCGCAGACCCGGACCGCGCGAAGGCGCAGCGCGTGATGGAGGCCATGCTCGAGATGAAGAAGCTCGACATCGCGGGGCTCGAGAGGGCCGCGAAGGAGTAGGCGGCGTCGTCCTCCGGACAAGACCCATGCGCCCCGCGCGCCCCCGTGCGCGTCTCGCCGCGACACTGAAGTGCTCCCCCGCGCATCACGTCGCATGACCTGGCCGTGCCGCCACCTCAGCGTCGCGATCCGCCGCACGCCCGAGGACGTGTACGCCTTCGCGGCCGACGCGCGCAACCTCCCGCGCTGGGCCGCCGGCTTCGCGCGCGCCGTCCGCCGCGACGGCGACGCGTGGGTCGCCGAATCGCCCGTGGGCGAGGTCC
>DATDQL010000386.1:0-2530 GCA_035292305.1 Thermoplasmatota archaeon | reverse complement strand
GAGCGCCTGCGGCGAGCCGAGCCGGGACGGCGCGGGGGCCGCCTCGGCGAGGGGGTCGGGTGGCCGCTGCGGAGACGCGACCGGGGAAGCGGCCTCGGCCGCGGGCTCGGGCGCCGCGCGCTGCGGCGCGGGAGCGGCGTTCGCGCCGAGGGCGGAGAGCTCGAGCGAGGGCGCGTCGAGCGCGGTGACGGGGGGCGCCGCCATGGGCGCTCCGGTGAGCACGAGCATCGCGACGAGGCCGACGCCGAGCAGGCGCCCGAGCACGCCGCCCGCGGCGCGTGACCCGAGCGCGAGCGCGGCGACGCCGGCCGCGGCGCCGGCGGGCGCGGCGAACGCGGCGACGGCGAGCGGGGACGGGCCCGTCGGCGGCTCGCGGTACGGCTCGAAGATGTCGACGATCGGCGGATCGCCGCGGACCGCGGGCGTGAGCCATGTCGGCGCGCCGGCGGCGTCGAGGTAGCCCCCGATCGCGACGACCTCGTGGTTGCGGTCGAAGGAGAACTCCTGCAGGTCGAGCGACAGGAACGTGCGCCCGTCCGGCAGGTCGGCGCAGCGCGCCGCGAGGCCGACGAGGTCGATCGCGCTCGTCGCCGCGCGGGGCGCGGGGTCGTTCCAGACGGGCCTGCGCCAAAGCTGCGCGCCCGTCGCGAGGTCGAAGCGCGTGAGGTCGAGCCGGCGCGCGTGCCCCGTCAGCACCGTGAGCGTGTCAGGCTCCGAGCCGCAGGCGAGCGCGCGGCCGTCGACGCCCCACGCGGTCACGGCGCGCAGCACGGAGCCGTCCGCACCGCTGCGGAGCTCGTAGGCGTGGCTCGCCGTGGCGAGGAGCAGCTGGTCGCGCTCCGTGCGCTGCACGGCCTCGGAGGGGGAGAGCACGTCGAGCACGCCGTCGCCGTCCGCGTCGAAAGGCGCGAGCGCCTCGTCGTACTGGGCGAGGGAGAGGTGGTACGACAGCATGGACTGCTGCGCAAAGGCGTGCTCGTACGACCACACGGTCGTGCCGTCGGCCGCGTCGAGCGCGCCGAGGCGGACGAACTTCTGCGGGAACGCGCCGCCCGGCGCAGGCGCGCTCGGCACGTCGACCATCCCGAGACCGAGGAGCGTGCGTTCGCCGTCGGAGCCGAGGGTGCGCAGGAATCCCCACCCCTGCTGACGCACGTCCCAGATCGCGGTCCCGTCCGCGCCGTGGAGCGGGAGGAAGTGGGTCCGGAACGCCCCCGACGCGGTCGCTCCGAGGTTCTCCTCGCGCGCGACGTACGACGCCATCACGTCGGGCGCGCCGTCGGCGTCGAGGTCGTCCACGACCTCGGCGTGCGTCCACACCATGTGCTCGAAGAGCTCCTCGACGGGCGGGTTCGGCTGCGCCGCGAGCGGGTCGAGGACCGTGGACTCCCACACGGTGTTTCCCCCGGCGCCGTCGAGCGCCTGCACTGCCATTCCTCGGCCGTAGCGGTAGAGCGGTTGGCCGGTCAGCGGGTGGTCCATCTCGGTGCCGCGCGGGTTCGTGAGCACGAGCTGGTCGAGGACGACCTCGGGCACGCCGTCCTGCGAGACGTCGGCGACGCCCGTGATCCACGTGAGGTTGGTCGCGCCGCCTTCCGTGCCGGAGACGAGGTCGCGCTGCCACAGGAGCGCCCCGTCCTTCGCGTCGCGCAGCTGGACGTGCTCCGTGATCTCCAGGCTCTCGTAGTGCACGCGGTCGTCGAGGAGACGCGCCTGGCGAGGGAGCAGCCGGATGCGGTTGAACCCGAGGGGGTCCTGGACGAGCGTGTACGTGATGTCCGTGGTCTTGAGCACGAAGTGCGCGCCCTCCTCGTCGGCGAACGCGAGGAATCCCGTCGGGAACCCGCGCACGACGGAGGCGGAGGCGAAACGAAGGAGCGGCGTGTTCGCGTCCGCGCGCAGCGGGTCCGGGCGCACGACCCAGATGTCCTCCCCGGTGCGGCCGGAGAGCGCGCGGACCTCGACCAGGTAGGTCGTGACCGAAGCGACCGTGAAGACGGGAGGGACCGAGATCCCGTCGTCCCCGTCGTACCCGATCGCGAGCACGTCGCACGTGCCGTCGCCGTCGAGGTCGAGGGAGGGGATCACGTTGCCGGGGTTGCCGGGGAACGGCCGGCCGGGGCGCTCGGTCGACGCCTCGCCGATGCTGAACGTCCCGTAGTTGAGCGCGTCGCGCGTCCAGAGCGTCGTGCCGTTCCCCCCGGAGAACGCGCGCACGGTCGTCGCGCCGGAGTTGTGGAGCGGCGGGGTGCCGAGGGCGAAGTCGTTGGAGACGCCGTCGGAGACCCCGTCGCCGTCGAGGTCGCACGTCGGGTGCGCGTCCTGGAACACGGTCGCAGGGGGGAGCGGGTTCCCGGCGGCGGCCACGACGCCGTCGGACACGACGCCGCCGCGCGCGAGCTGCGCGAGGAACGCGATCCGGGCGACCTCCGGGTCTCCGGAGGGCAGCGCGAGCAGGGACTCGGCCTCGACAGGGCGCGTCTCCCCCTCGGGCGCCGCACCGTCGATCGCTGCGGCGCCGGGCGCGACC
>DATDQL010000385.1:0-5233 GCA_035292305.1 Thermoplasmatota archaeon | reverse complement strand
CCCGGACGACGCGCGGCCGCGCGTCGCGCCCTTGCCGCGCGTCTCGCTCCCGGCGCACGTGGAGGAGGCGCGCGAAGTCGCGCGGTTCGTGGCGTCTTCGGACGTCGAGGCGCTCTCGTTCGAGCAGCTCGAGGCGCTCCTCGCGGACCTCGACGGGCGGCGGGGGCGGATCCTCGACCTCCCGGAGACGCGGCGCCTCGCGTCCCAGGACGTGCTCGAGGTGCTGGACGATCTCCTGGAGCGTACGACGCGCGCCTTGCAGAAGGCACGTCGGCGCCGGCACTCGCCGATCGGGCGGCTCCTCGGGTGACGCGATGGACGGCGACCGCGAGATCACGGACGGCAAGGTCGCGAAGTACCTCGACCTGACGGCCCGGGCCCTCGAGAAGCTGAAGCTCGCCCCGCCCGCGCCGTCGCACCTGAGGGACGTCGCGGACGACTTCCTGACGATGGCGCGCAGCTACCACGCGGACGCGCGGTCGTTCGCGGCGAGGGGAGATCTCGTGAACGCGTTCGCGTGCGTGAACTACGCGCACGGCTGGCTGGACGCGGGCGCGCGGCTGGGGTTGTGGGACGTCGGGGGCGACGACGTCCTCTTCACACTTAGCAAATGAGGACGTCGGAGCGACCACGGAAGCGAGCGGAGTGAGCGGTCCGCGCCGGAGGCGCGGATCCGTGAGTAGCGACGACGTGCCGTTCACGTTGTCGAAGTAGTCACTGCCCCGCGACGCTGAGGTCGAACGTCATCTCCATCGTGCCGGCCATGTTCGCGAGCAGGTCCGCGCCGAGGTCGGCGACGTTCTGGAACCCGGCCTTGAGGTTCGCTTCGCCTTCCGCGAGCGCGACCATGCCTTCGTACGAATCGTACTGGTGCCAGAACGGGTAGAAGCCCGGCGGCGCGAGCGGACCGTATCGGATCTCGTCGAAGTCGCTGATGAGGAGGACGCTCGGGATCTCCGCGGCCTTGAAGGGGCCGTTGTCGGAGCTGCCGCCGCGGATGCCGCGGTACTCGATGGCGTCCTCGGGGATACCGAGGTCGGCGGCCTTCGCCTCGAGGACGGCCTTCATCTCGGGACTCACGACGTCGGCGACGAGGGGCGGCGCGGCGGGGAACATGATGCCGGCCATGTCGAAGTCGATCATGCCGAGGACGGTGCCGTTGTTCAAGGTCCACTCCCCCTTCGCGAGCGCTTCGACGAGGTGCTTCGAGCCCTGGAGGCCTTGCTCCTCGCCGTCGAAGTTGCAGAAGACGATGGACCGCGCCGTCGGCACGCCGTAGAACGCCCGCGCAAGGTGCTGCACGAACATGGTCCCCGACCCGTCGTCGTATGCGCCGTAGACCGCGCCGTCCGTGACGTCGAAGTGGGCGCCCACGACGATCCACTCCTGCGGGGCGGTCGCACCCCAGTGGAAGGCGCAGAGGTTGACGAGGCGACCGGAGCCGACGGCGTTCGTCGGGGTCGAGACGCGGCTCACAGGTGCCTCGAACTCGTCCTCGTACGCGTCGTATCCCATGGCGCGGAAGCTCTCGACGAGGTGCGCTCGGGCGCCATTGTGCGCGGCGTTGTCGCCGCGTCGCGCCGGGAACTCCTCGGCGAAGGCCTTCACCTCGGCAAGGAGTGCCTCCGCGTCGACGGTCGGCACGACGACCGGTGGCGGAGAGAGCGCCGGTGCGTCCGGCGCCTCGACGCTCGACGGCGCGAGGCATCCCGCGAGGGCGGGCGCGACCAACGCGAAGGCGGCGAGGAAGACCTGGCGCACGCATCGATGGAACGGGTCCCCCTTCATGAGGGCTCTTGTCGTGCGCACCACCACAGCTCGCCCGCGACGCGTCGGTGCACGGCGAGACCGACACGGCGAAGCCCCTCGAGCATGCGCACGGCTTCCTCCGCGGCGACCGCGAACACGCGGCCGACCTCCTCTCCCGAGGCGGGACCGTGCTCGCGAAGGTACGCCACGACGTCGACCGGGGGCCGTTTCGCGAGGGCGCCCGCGGTCGCCTCCTCCACGGCCCGCTCGATGGCGACCGGTCGCGCGTCCGCGAGCGGTCGCGGGGGCCGAGTCGCCGTCCCGAGCACGAGGATGCCGGGGACGCAGCCTCTCGGAAGGAGTGGTTGTTCGGCGAGATCGCGTCGCAGACCGGCGCGGTCGCGAAGGTCGCGAGCGAAGCGTTCCGGGTCGAGGCGCGCCCCGCCGGCCGCGCCGAGCAGTTCATCGCGCGACGCGGACGCGTGCTCGATGACCGTTCGGCGCAGGACCTCGCGGAGGAACCGGCGACCTGCCGAGGGGCCCTGGCGCCGCGCCGCGATGTTCGCGAACGCAGCCCCCGCGTCGAGGCGGCGCTCGACCACGACGGCCTCCACGATGGCGATCTCGCCGCCGTAGACGAGGCGCAGCCGTGCGAGGGCCGGCTGGAGGCCCCACGTCCGCGCGGATACGGGGGACGCGGCGTGGAAGAGCCTCACGGCGGCCATGCCGACCCCCTACGCTGCCGTCGGGGACCCCGTGGTCGGCTCGGCGCCTTTCCCGCGCACGAGCCCGACTCCGTACGCGACGTACCAGAGTTGCACCGGGAACAGCGCGAAGAAGAGTACGCCGAGCGCGGGCGGGAGTCCGTAGACAGGGCCGACGCCGCCCACGACGCCGACGACCGCGAGCACGCCCGCGACGACGGCGACCGGCCGCGGCGTCGCGCCACGGTCGCCGAAGGCGACGAGGGCCTGCCCGAGGAAGAAGATCGGAAGCGTGGCGACGAGTCCGACGGCGAGGGAGCCCCACTGCGCGAACGCGGCGAGGTCGCCGGACACCGCGACGTCCGGCGCCACCGTCGCCTCGATCAGGAACAGCAGCAGCGCCGGGGCGGCGCCGATGACGATCATCGCGTGCCCGAAGGCGGCCGCCGTCCCGGCGCGGGAGCGCGCGCCGAGGGCCGCCACCGCGAACAGGGCCGCGCCAAGGCCGAGGAGCGCGTGCGACGCGCGCCACGCGCCCTCGCTCCCGGCGATGATGGCCGCCTGCGCGGCCGGGTCGGCGACCTCGGGCGGGTGCGCAAGGAATCCCCCGAGGAGCGCGAGCGCGCCGAGGGCGATCAGGATGCCGGCGATCTGGGTCTTGGTGTCGTGGTTCACGGATGCCACCGTACCCCCGAGGGCGCTTCGCCGATGCAAGCCGTCCGGCGGTCCGTCCCCCACGGGCGGACAGCGGGCTCAGGCCGTTGTCCGCGCGCGGGGGCGCCGTCCCCGGGACGGGACAGAGGCGCGCGGCGTCGAAGGGGCGGGCTCTCGCGTCGCCCTGAGCCGGTCCTCGATCGCCGCGTCAAGCCACGAGTAGTCCTCCGCGACGCGACGGAACGCCGCCACGCGCACGCGGGCCACACCCTTGATCGCAAGGGCGCGGCGGCGAAGCGCTTCGACCTCGGCCGCCGAGCGCGTGACGCATCCGAGCGAGTAGTTCCCGAGCGAGAGGTTCGTCGGCGGATCGACGACGAGCGCGACGTCGTCGAACGCGCGGTCGATCCCGTGGACGGTCTGCGGCGCGGCGTCGGGGTCGAGGTGGAAGAGGAAGACGACCATGACGGCGCCTTCGAACGCTGCGAGGTCCACCTCCGGGATGATGAAGAAGGCCCCCTCCTCGCCCATGCGGTCGAACCGCCGCTTCACCGTCTTCGCGCTCACTCCGAGCTCGGCCCCGACCTCGGCGTGCGCGCGGAACGCGTTCCCACGCAAGGCCTTCACGATGCGCCAATCGAGGTTCGACAGCGGCCGTCGGACCGTCGGCAGCTCGAGATCGTAGTACTTGTGGACCTCGCCGCCCTCCTTCGCGATGGCGACGAGGACCCGAAGCTGCCTTTCCATGTCGATGGGGTTGCGGTAGCAGAAGTTGACGCACATGTCCCCGCCGAGGAACGCATAGCACCCCGCGACACCCTCGAGCGGCATGAGCCGGTCGATCGCAGCGTCCACCCGGTCGTCGTCTCCGAGTCGCAGGAAGTAGCAGCACGAATCGTACCCGACCTGACGATAGTTCGGGTAGACCTCGTACCCCTCGATGACGCCCGACCTCTCCATCCGTGCGATGCGATCGGCGACGCGCTCCGGGTTCACCTTCAGGCGTCGCGCGATGCTCGGCGCCTTCACGGTCTCCGGCGGACGCGGGACGCGACCGAACGGCTGGATGTCCATCGTGCGGAGGATGCGAACGTCGAGGGCGTCCACGGGCCCGCACTCGCCCGCGGGCTGAAAGGCCTTTTCCCGGAAGCGACGGCGGGGGACAGGTATTTGACCGGAAAGCCCCCATGCGCGGCCGACCCGCCGCGGGTCCGAGCCGAACAATGAGGATCGCCGTCGTCGATCACGACCGCTGCCAACCGAGGAAGTGCCAGTACGAGTGCATCCACTTCTGCCCGGTCGTGCGGCAGGGCGTCACCGAGTGCATCACCGACAAGGGCCCGAGCGGCAAGGCGCTCATCTCCGAGGAGCTGTGCATCGGCTGCGGCATCTGCATCCACAAGTGCCCGTTCGACGCGATCTCCATCCTCAACCTCCCCCAGGAGCTCGACTCCGATCTCATGCACCGGTTCGGGGAGAACTCGTTCGCGTTGTTCCGCCTTCCCGTCCCGAAGGCGGGCACGGTCGTCGGCCTCCTCGGCCCGAACGGCATCGGGAAGACGACCACGATCAAGATCCTCTCCGGGCAGCTCATCCCCAACCTCGGCGCGTTCGAGAAGCCCGCCGAATGGGCGACCGTCCTCGAGAAGTACGCCGGGACCGAGCTCGGCGACTGGCTCCTCAAGGTCTCGAAGGGCGAGATCAAGTCCGCGACGAAACCGCAGTACGTCGACAAGCTGCCCAAGGTCGTCTCCGGCATCGTCCGCGACCTCCTGACGAAGACCGACGAGCGCGGAGCGTTCGCCTCCGTCGTCGAGGACCTCGGCCTCGCCGCCGTGCTCGACCGCGAGCTCACCGCCCTGTCCGGGGGCGAGCTCCAGCGCGTCGCGCTCGCCGCGACCGTGCTCAAGGACGTGGACGTCTACTTCATCGACGAGCCGTCGTCGTACCTCGACATCGACCAGCGCCTCAACGTCGCCAAGCTCATCCGCCAACTCGCCGACGTCCACGGGAAGGCCGTTCTCGTCATCGAACACGACCTCGCCGTCCTCGACTTCCTCGCCGACAACGTCCACATCACGTACGGCAAGGAGGGCGTCTACGGCGTGGTCGCCCTCCCCCGCCCC
>DATDQL010000384.1:0-4989 GCA_035292305.1 Thermoplasmatota archaeon | reverse complement strand
CCACTCCGTCGCAGCGCGGCTCGCGCCGCGCCGCGACTCCGTGGCAAGGCCGCTGCGCTCGGGCATCTAGCGACCTCCGGTGGCGGCGGCCTTCAGGGGCGTCTTCTGCGAGCCGAGGACGTCCTTGACCTTCTGGACGATCTCCTCGGGCCACAACGGTTCGCCGTCGAACTTGCGGAGCGCGTCGTGCGCGGCGAAGCCGGTCTCGGCGCGCACGTGGCGCTGGAACTGGCCGGTGTAGTTCCCTTCCACGAAGATGGTGTGCTTGCAACGCTGGAGCGCGGATAGCACGGTCTCCACGGGCAGGGGGAAGATGTCCTTGAACTCGAGGGCGTTGACCTTGATCCCTTGGGACGCGAGGGTCGCCATCGCCTCGCGCGCGGCGCCCTGGGTGGAGCCCCAGTAGACGAGCGTGACCGGCGCGTCCTGGGGCCCGTGCAGGCGCGGGCCTTCGAGGTCCTTGACGGCGCCGTCGAGCTTGCGCATGCGCTTCACCATCTGGTCGACGCGGACCTGGACGGCGTCGGGGATGCCGGAGCGCACGTCGGAGACGAGCGTGCTGTCCTCGTCGTGCTCGTCGGAGCCGGCGATGAACTCGGCGCCCTTCGCGCCCGGGAACGCGCGCGGCGACACGCCGTCGTCGGTCAGCTTGTAGCGGAGGTACGGGGCGTTCCCGTCCCACATCGGCCCTCGTTCGATCGGGACGTCGAAGCGGAACGTGTCCACCGTCTCGAAGTGCTCGGAGAGGAGCAGGTCGAGCGCGAGGATGACGGGCGTCTGCCACTTCTCGGCGAGGTTGAACGCCTCCACCGTCGCGTAGTACGCCTCCTCGACGTTCCTCGGCGCGAGGACGATGCGCGGGTAGTCGCCCTGCCCGGCGCCCATCATCATGTTGAGGTCGCCCTGCTCGGTCTTCGTCGGGAGGCCGGTGGACGGGCCGCTGCGCTGCGAGAGCGCGACGACGATCGGCGTCTCAGACATGCCGGCGAGGCCCATGGCTTCGACCATGAGCGCGAAGCCGCCGCCCGACGTCCCGCACATCGCGCGAGCGCCGGCGAAGCCCGCGCCGATGGCCATGTTGATGACGGCGATCTCGTCCTCGGCCTGCTTCACGACGACGCCGTGCTTCGGGCCGTTCGACGCGAGGTACTGGCCGATGGACGTCGCGGGCGTCATCGGGTAGAAGGAATAGAACTTGCACCCGGCCGCCATCGCGCCGAGCGCGACGGCCTGGTTGCCGGTGAGGAGGAGGCGCTTCCTGTCGCCCCAAGGGATCTGGTACTCGAGCCGCCCCCACTTCTCCTGCGCGAACGCGAACCCCTCGCGCGCCGCCTTGTCGTTCGACTCGATGACGGCCGCGGCCTTCTTGCCGAAGTTGTCGCGCACGACCTCGACGAAGCGCTCGATCGGCGTGCCGATGAACTGCATCGCGGCGCCGAGGGCCACCGTGTTCGCGAGGATCGGGTTCGTGGAATACTTCTTCGCGATCTCGAGGAGCGGCATCGGACAGGCCTTGACGCCTTCCGGGAACGTCGCGGGATCGACCTTGACCTTGACCGGGTCGTAGATGACGGCGCCGCCCTTGACGACCTGCGGGAGGTGGACCTCGACCGTCTGCGTGTTGAGCGCGATGAGGATGTCGATGTCCTGCCCGACCGACAGCACCTGCTCGCCCGCGGCACGGACCTGGAACCACACGTGGCCGCCGCGGATGACCGACTGGTAGGAGTTGTAGGCGTAGACGTGCAGGCTGGACCGGCTGCACGTGCGCGCGAAGATCTCGCCCGCGCTCGCGACGCCGTCGCCCGCCGCGCCGCCGATGCGGATCGAGACTTCCTTGCGGGTCACCGTGGCCACCTGAGTGGCCGCTCCACGCCGGTCCCTGTCATAAAGATTCCGCACGCGTTCCCGCCAGACCTGCTCCAGAAGGTGCTTGAGCGGTGCGTCGAAGAACGAGGGCCCGATGCGGCACTCGATGCCTCCACCGGACCATCCGGGACTCGCCGCGATCCGGCGAGCGCTCTCCGACGTGGAGTTCCCGACCACGAAGCGGCGTCTTCTCGAGAGCGCCGGCGAGTGGGAGGTCGCGTTCCCCGGGCACCGGGATTACAGATTGCGGCGATTCGTCGAGCGCGTCCCGAGGTACAAGTTCGAGGACCGCGAGGCCGTCGTCGAGGAGTTGCGGCGCGCGTGGTGGTGGATCGCGCCGGAGGACGACGAGACGAGGCCTTGACGACGCGGGGGAAACTCGGGGGACGCGCGAGGGTGCGCCCGACCTAGGCCTCGGCGACGGCCTCGGCGCTCGGTGCCTCGCCGGGCCGCCGGAAGAACAGCAAGCCCGCGCCGACGATGCCCGTCACGAGCGTGACGAGCACGGCCGACATCTGCTGCAGCGCGGTCACGCCGACGACGAACGCGGCCGCGAGCGCGAAGACCGCGGGCACGAACGGGTACCCGTGGACGCGGTAGGGCCGATCGACGTCCGGCGCCGTCCGCCGCAGCACGAAGAACCCGACGCAGATCGCGGCGAGGATGAGCCACGACGCGAACGTCGCCGCCGCGATGAGGGCCGTGAACGTGCGCAGTCCGAAGAGGAGGACGAGGAACCCCGCGAGCTCGAGGAAGAGCGCGCCGTCCGGGACGTGGCGCTCGTTCACGCGGGCGATCGCGCGCGGCAGGAAGCCGTCGCGCGCCATCGAGAAGGGGAGCCGCGCGCCCGTGAGGATGCCGCCGTTCAGGTTCCCGAAGGCGGAGACGAGCACGCTCGCCGCGATGAACACGCCACCCCACGCGACGACCCTGGAAGCGGCGGCAGTCGCGACGAGAGCGTTCCGCGCCATCCCGTCCGGGCCGAGGATCCAGAGATACGACGCGTTCGCTCCAACGTAGAGCACGGTCACGAGGAGCGTGCCCCAGAAGAGCGAGCGCGGGAGGTTGCGCGCGGGGTCCTTGACCTCCTCGCCCACGATGGTCGCGTTGATCCACGAGTTGTACGCGAAGAGCACGGCGAGGACCGCGACCGCGAGACCTCCTCCGCCCTCGAACGGCGCCGCCGTCGGGGCCGCGGTCGGGTCCCCGCGCGCGAACGCGAACGCCATGAGGGTGACCGCGGCGAGCGCGAGGGCCTTGAGCACCGTCAGGAACGTGTTCACGCCCGCGCCGAAGCGGAGGCCGATCCAGTTGACGAACGTGAGGACGACGAGGGCCCACGCCGCGAGGAACAGGATGCCGGACTCCGAGAGCGGGAAGCCGAGGTACTCCTCTGCGAGGAAGCTCGCGTGTTCCGCGAACACGATCGCGACCGCGGCGCCGATCGCGAGCTTGCCGAGCACGAAGTAGATCCATCCGGCGAGGAACCCGGGCGTCTCCCCGAAGGCCTCCTTCACGAACACGTATGGGCCGCCGGCGCGCGGGTACATCGTCGCGAGCTCGGCGACCGTCAAGGCGCCCGCGATCGTGACGAGACCGCCGAGGGTCCACAGGAGCAGGATGACCCACGCCTGAGGGAACTGCTGCGCGACGAGGCTCGGCGTGCGGAAGATACCAGAGCCGATGACGGATCCGATGACGATCGCGGTCGCCGCGGTGAGCGAGATCTCCCGCCGCAGGCCGCGCGCCGCCACGGGCGAAGGCAGGGTGTCCGGCTACTTGTCCGTTCGGGCGTCGCGGTCGGACCCGGCGGCGCACGAGGCCACGGCCGGGCGTTCACGGAGGCGTCGCAAGGTCTCGCTCGGCGTCGCCGAGGTGCCCTTCGAGGTCGCGCGCGAGGAAGCGCCGCACGACGGGTTCCATCGGTCGATCGAGCGGGACGAGCAGGGTCCTCGGGGCGACGGTCGCGTCGAGCACCGCCTTCCCGTCCTCGAATCGATAGCTCGCGGAGAAGCGCGAGAAGTTGTTCTCCCCGTAGAGCAGGACCTCGTTGCGCTCGGGGTGCAGGCAAACGTTGTATCGTTCACGAAGCGGGAGGCCGAGGAACCGACCGCGGTCCTCGATCTCCACCTTCGTGTCGCTGCGCGACAGCACGCGCCGACCGGCGTCGCCCGGCGCGCGCTCTCCCGGCTTGATGAGGAACGCGTGGTCTTCCGCACCGTCCTTGAAGTCGGTCCACCACTCGAACAGCCGCTCCGGGGGGATGCGGGTCGGGCGCTCGAGGCGGATGCGCATCGACACCCCTCTTTGCGCTTGGGGTGCTTGAAGCCTCGGCCCCCCGCGTCGCGACCCCCGACGCCTCGTGCAGGTCTATGCGACGGCGGCGCCTGCGGACCCCGTGGACCGGACGCTGACCCCGGGGGCCGAAAGGCTCGTCGGTGAAGAGGGCCCGACCCCGGCTTCCGCGGGGCGGCGCATCCTCCACGTCGACCTCGACGCGTTCTACGCTTCCGTCGAGACCCGCGAGCGCCCGGAGCTCGTGGGTCTGCCGGTCATCGTCGGCGCGGACCCGAAGGAAGGCCGTGGCCGCGGCGTCGTGACGACGGCGAGCTACGAGGCTCGGCGGTTCGGCGTCCGCAGCGCGATGCCGATCTCCCAGGCGTGGCGCCTCTGTCCGCAAGGCGTCTTCGTCCCGCCGCGGTTCGATCTCTATCACGACGTGAGCGAGCGCCTGTTCGGCATCCTCCGAGCGACCGGCGCCGTCGTCGAGGCGGCCTCGATCGACGAGGCCTACCTCGACGCGAGCACGCTCGCCGCGGACTTCGTGGAGGCGCGCGCCCTCGCGCGGAGGATCCAGGACGCCGTCCTCGATGCCGAGCGCGTCTCCGCGAGCGTCGGCGTCGCGTCGAACAAGCTCGTCGCGAAGATCGCGACGGACATGCGGAAGCCCGCGGGCGTCACCGTCGTGCCCGCGGGGAAGGAGGTCGCGTTCCTCGGACCGCTGCCGGTACGGAAGATCCCGGGCGTCGGGCCGAAGACGGAGGGTCAGCTCCGCGACATGCACGTCACGACGTGCGGCGACCTCGCCCGCACGCCGGCAGGCGTGCTCGCGAGCCGCTT
>DATDQL010000383.1:0-5175 GCA_035292305.1 Thermoplasmatota archaeon | reverse complement strand
GAGACGGCCGCGCCGATCGCGGCGCTCGCGGCCGGCCTCCAGGAGCTCGGCGACGCGTGGACGCCGCAGGCGCACATCGACCTCACGCGCGACTACCTCGCCGCGGTCGGCCTCGCGCGCATGTCGACCGCAGCCGAGCGTCGCCTCGAGGAGAACGCGACGGTCGCGTTCTCGTACGAGATCGGCGACGTGGACGGGGACGGCGTCGAGGACGTCCTCCTCGACGACTACTGCGTCGACTACGACGTGTGCTACGGCTACGGCGCCTTCCCTTCGGTCCTGCTCGATTGGACGGTGAGCGGGGACGTGTGCGGGTCCATCCACCGCGTCGAGGCCGTGAGCGGCGCGAACGGGACGCTGCTTTGGGAGAAGGACCTCACCGTCATCGTGCCGCTCTACCGCTGCGGCGACCAGTTCGTCATCGGGACCGTCCCGACCGCCTCCGGCGTCGGGGTGCTCGTCTACCGCATCGTCGCGACGAACCCGGCGGTCATCTGGACCGAGTCCGTCATCGACCACACGATCTACCTCGTCGACGCCGCGACCGGCGAGACGCGGTGGGAGTTCACCGAGCGCGGCGTGCGCGCGGGAGACCTCTTCACCACCGAGACGACGGATAGCCTCGTCGTGAACCCTATCCTCATGGTGCCGCCCTCGAACGGCGTCAGCATCGTCCCCGAGGGGACGCAGCCCGCGCTCTTCCTGCAGGGCGTCGGCTACGTCTCGAGCACCGCGCACAGCCTCCTCGCGCCGCCCGGCGCAGGCCGCCCGCTCACGCTCCTCGACGCGTACCACCCGAGGGAGTGGGCCGCGAGGTTGGACATCGAGACCGGCGAGGTCCTGTGGCGCGTCGAGACCTTCGCCCCCGAGCCCGGCGAGAGCGTGCTCCCGCAGATCCTCGACCAGCCCGCGTACGAGCCGGACTGGTACCTGCCCGACATCGCGTACGCGGCGTACTGGAACGCGCGTTCGTGCTGCCTCGACACGACGGGCGACGGCGTCCCCGACGTCGCGTACCGCGTCCTCGAATGGTCCTCGACGCCGTCGTCGAAGGTCGACGAGGACCTCTTCCTCGACTCGCGCGTCGTGACCCTCGATGGTGTCACGGGCGACGTGGTGCTCGACCGTTACATCGCCGAGGACATCGCGGTCCCACCGCGCGGCAACCGCGGCTCGCCCGACACGTTCATGCGGTTCACGTTGCAGGGCGTCGGATACGAGGCGTACTTCGAGCTCCTCGGGGACGTCGACGGCGACGGCGCCGGCGACTACCTGCAACATCAGGTGTTCTACAGAGACCAGTACTGGCACGTGCTTTCCGCGATGAGCGGCAAGGACGCGACGGAGCTGTGGCGCGTCGAGAGCCCGCGCGACCTGCGCGCGTTCGTGCTCGGCGACGCCGACGGCGACGGTGGCAACGACGTGATGCTCGTCGACTGGTACGGGTGGGAGCGCCGGCAGCTCATGTACAGCGAGCTCGTGACGCCAGGGCGCACGCTCCTCACGCTCTACGAAGGCCGCGACGGCCACGTGCTGTGGCGCACGGAGACGTTCGCCGCGCCGATCGACGCCGTGCAGACGTTCCTGACGATGCGAAGCAACGGCCTCGCCGACCTCGACGGCGACGGAGTCGCGGACGTCGTCGTGGACGACCCGCTCTACCTCGGGGACCAGACGGTCGTGCACCGCCTATCGTGGCTGTCCGGCCGAGACGCCGGCCTCATCGCGTCGAGCGAGGTCGTCGGCGCGTTCGCCATCCCCTCGCGCATCGCCGACGTCACGGGCGACGGCCTCGACGACGTCACGCTCCTCAGCGGCGACATCAACGACCTCTGGCTGACGGTCTCGGAAGGGACCACCGGCAAGGCGCTCTGGTCGCGCCGGATCCTCGCCGTCCCCTCCTCGGGCTACGCGGAGGCGCTGCCGAACCTGCGCTTCCACGTGCTCGAGAAGGCCGACGGCTCCGCGCCGGACCTCGTCACGAACCTGCACATGCGGATGCGCATGATGGCGACGGGCACGTACATCTACATCTCGAACGAAGGCGGCGGGACCGGCGAGCGCACGTACACGTACCAGACGCTGTGGCCGCAGATCCTGCACGCGCAGGGCGCGAACGGTCGCATCGGCTGGGCGTTCCCGTCCTTCGACGACCCCGTGCGGCTCGTGTCGGTCCTCGGAGAGACGCCCGGCACGGCCGTCTGGCACCGCCTCCTCGAGAAGCGGAAAGCGGACGTCGGCGACGTCGCCGCGGCGCTGCCTGCGACGGGCGCGGGCGCCGGGTCCTTCCTCGGCGCGTTCGGCGCCGTCTTCCTCGTCGGTCGTGCGGCGCTGCGGCGCAGGCGCGAGGAATCGGAGGTGCCGGACCTTGCTTGACCGCCAACGACGCCAACGGTGCCAAGCGCGCCAAGCCGGTCGACCGGCTGCGCGCAAGGCATCGGCCGCGCTTCCCTTGGTCGCGCTCCTCCTCGGCGCGGCGCTTGCCGGCTGCGTCGACAACGACGTGCCCGGGACGCCGCTCTCGGCCACGGTCGGGCCCGCCGCGCCGCCCGCGTACACGTGGCCCGCGCCGATCGCCTACGACGGGCTCGGCAACGCGGTCGCGCTCCCCGCGTCGATGGCCGGCTTGGACGCGCTTCCCGTCGGCGTCGAGATGCTCACGGGCGGCGGCATCGGCGAGCCGAACCTCGGCGTCACGAAGAGCGGGCGCGTCTTCGTCACGACGGGCGACGATCTCCGCGCGAGCGACGACCAAGGACGCAACTGGGAGGTCGTGTGGGACTTCGTCACGCCGAACTACCCGCGCACCGACGACGTCTTCGGCACCTCCGACCCGATGATGTGGGTCGACACGGACACGGACCGCGTGTTCGTGAACCACATGCACCCCGGCCTCGTGTGCACCTACATGGCGTGGAGCGACAAGGACGGCGAGCCGGGGACGTGGACCGAGCGCCCGATGGACTGCGGCGTCCCGGTCCTCGACCACCAGAAGGTCATGACCGCGCCACCCGGCCCGAACACGCCGCCGGTCGTCCCTGCAGGGGTCGCGTACCCGAACGTGCTCTACATGTGCGTGAACAAGCTGCGCTACGGGACATGGTGCGCGGTCAGCCTCGACGGCGGGCTCTCGTTCGCCTACGATCGCCAGATCCACCCAGGAGAGAAGACGTGCGGCAGCATCAACGGCCATCCGGCCGCGTTCCCCGACGGGACCGTGGCCGTCGCGCTCGGCAACCTCGGCACGCGGTGCGACCGGCCGCTCACCGTCGTCGTCACCGAGGACTCCGGCCTCACGTGGGAGTCCCGCATGTGCGCGCCCGACGTGAGCCAGGTCGAGATCGACGCCGACATCACGGTCACGCCCGACGGCACCGCGTACCTGCTCTTCCGCGACGTGGACGAGCTCGTCTACCTCGCGCGCACGAAGGACAAGTTCGAGACGTGCGACGTGTTCCGCGTCGCGCCCGCGGACCACACGCTCGACGTCTTCACCGGCATCACGAGCGGCGACGACGGGCGCCTCGCGATGTCCTACCTCGGGACGCGCGACCCGCAGACGGGCAACGACCCCGACCCGAGCGAAGCGACGCTCGGCACGCACTGGCACGCGTTCGTGACGGTCACGGAGGACGCGGACGCCGAGGTCCCGACGTTCGTCACGACGCAGGTCACCCCCGAGGAGGACCCCGTCCAGGTCGGCTGCGTGTGGCTCGGAGGCGGCGGCGGAGGCCCTGCGCGGTGCCGCAATCTCCTCGACTTCATCGACATGGTGCACGACGCGGACGGCCGGTGGTACGTCGCGATCACGGACGGCTGCGTCCCGCGCAACGGCTGCACGGGCACCCCGGACTCGTCGGACTTCCAGAGCCGCGACTCGGAGGTCGGGATCATCGTGCAGGACCGCGGACGGAGCCTCTTCGCCGACAAGGGCGTGCTCCCGTCGCTCGGCCTCGAGCCGCCGCGACCGCTGCCGCGCTGAAGGGCGGGGGATGAAGGATGCGGGCCGACGGATGAAGGGGAAGGGCCGAGGCGCCGAAGGGCGAGGGATGAAGGATGTGGGCCGAGGGATGAAGGGGAAGGGCCGAGGCGCCGAAGGGCGAGGGATGAAGGATGTGGGCCGAGGGATGGAGGGGAAGGGCCGATGCGCCGAAGGGCAACGAGGATGGGTCGAGGGGCTGAGGGAACGGCGTCCCGTGCATCCATCGACTCGCTCCCCTCTCCGCTCATCCTTCGACTCCTTCCCTTCGCCCCTGATCCTTCGACCCTTCCCCGTTCATCCTTCGACCCTTCTTCCTTCATCCTCAGCGGGGCCGCATCATTAAATAGAGGAGCGTGCATCGCTCGCGCGCTTCCCTTCCGGGAGGCCCTCAGGAGGACCTTTCCATGTCCAAGCGAACCCGCAAGGCGAAGTCCGTCGGCCGCTTCGGCGCCCGTTACGGTGTGTCCGTCCGCCGCCGGATCCGCGAGGTCGAGGTCCGCCAGAAGGCCGACCACCCGTGCCCCGGCTGCGGCGCCGTGCGCGTCGCGCGGTCGGACACCGGCATCTGGGAGTGCCGCAAGTGCGGCTACCGGTTCGCCGGCGGCGCGTACTACCCCGAGACGCCGGGCTTCCGCGCCGCGGAGCGCGCGCTCTCCGGCGAGGCCCCGATGGAAGTAGCGCCTTCGGGCACCGAGGCGCCCGAAGGCGCTGAGCCTCCGAAGGGGGCTTGAACGTGGACTACCGCTGCGGCAAGTGCCGGCGCAACGTCGAGTTCGACGCGAACAACATCGGCATGCGCTGCCCGTACTGCGGGTCCAAGGTGTTCTACAAGGAGCGCCCGACCATCGCGAAGAAGGTCCGAACGGTCTAGGCGAACCATGCTCGCGACCGCCGTCCTCGTGCTCGAGGCGGGTGCGTTCGCCGCGGCCGTCGAAGGCGCGCTCGCGCCCGAGGCGACCGAGCCCATCCTCCGAGGCCGCGCCACGCTGCGGCGCGACGGCGGGGCCGTCGTCGTCACGCTCGAGGCCGACGACGTCGTCGCGCTGCGGGCCGCCGTGAACTCCTACCTGCGCGCGGCCGTCGCGATCGGCGGCGCGCTGCGCGCCGCCGAGCGCTAGCGCTGACGCTGACGCTAACGAGAGGGAGCGCGAGGGCAAGGGAGCGCGAGGGTCGAGGGCGAGGGGGAACATCGA
>DATDQL010000382.1:0-6078 GCA_035292305.1 Thermoplasmatota archaeon | reverse complement strand
GCCCTCGGGCGTGTCGCTTCCCATGTACGCGACGACGACGCGCCCAGGCCCGCCCGCGGCGAGCGCCGGCAGGTGCCCGACGGTGAGCGTGCTCGGCAGGATCTCGATGGGCTCCACCCACGTCGAACCCTGATCGCTGCTCCAGACGAGCCAGAGGCGCCCGTCGGAGTCCTCGTAGACGCAGTAGACGGTCCCGGAGCTGTCGACCGCGAGCGCGGGGTCGTACTCGGGGTCGCCGCTGTCGGGCACGACGTAGGAGCCCACGTCCGACGACGTCCACGTCGCCGCGTCGTCCGTGCTCGCGGCGACGCGCACCGCGCCGTCGCATTCCTGCGAGATGTAGAGCGTGCCGTCGGGCGCGGCCTTGAGGTGGCCGTTGAGTCCGCACGTGAACGGCACGGGGCCGTCGGCGTGGAACGGGCGCCCCGCGGGGACGAACGTCCGGCCGCCGTCGAAGCTCCGCGAGCACGTCGTGCTGGGCGCCGCGTTCCAGCAGACCACGACGACATTCGCGTACCCGAGGTCGGGCGATGCCGTGCGCCGCTTCGCGGCGACGATCGTGTGATGGTCCGCGGTGACGGAGCCGACGCACGTTGCGGCGTCGGGCGACCACGTCTCGCCGAGGTCGTCCGAGTACGTGACCGTGTGGCACGTCACGAGGAGGCGCTGGTCGATGTCGAACACGCGGCCCGTGACGGGATCGACGTACACGTACGGGTCGCCGGTGTCCGGGTGCATCTTCACGGCGCCTCCGGGGAACGCGGGCGTGACGTCCTCCCACGTCGAGCCACCGTCGACGGAGCGGAGGATGTCCGTCCGCGGGACGCACGGGCGGCGCGTCCCGACCTCGGGCGTGCAGAGGTTGTCGAACGTGAGGGCCGCGTAGAAGATCGTGCCGTCGGGCGTGATCCCGAGCGTCGGTTCGCCCGCGTCGTGCCCGATCTCGAGGGCGAGCGGAGCGACACCTGTCGCGAGGCGGACGGTCCCGTTCGCGACGAGCGGGTGGAACACGGACGCGGCCCCCTCGGGCACGGCCGCCTCCTCGAGCGTCGCGGAAGGCGTCACGCTCTCAGGGGTGGCGCAGCCCGCGACGACCACGGCGGCGAGCACGGCGAGGGCCGGCTTGCGGGACATGCCCCGGCCGAGGCCTGGCCCCTACTTGGCCTTTCCTCCGCGCGCCTCCCCGTCAGAACTCCCCGAGCGCCCTCTGCCCGGCGACGCGCGCGGCGGCGCCGAGGTCCGGCCGTGGCAGCCCGAGGACCTCGGCGGCGACCTCGGCCGTGGCGGGCGCGTGCCCCGCGAAGTGGTTGTTGACGAGGAGGTACATCTCGCGGGATTCTGCGATCGCGCGACGGATGGGGTCGCGGAGGCTCTCGATGTCGGCGCGTCGGTCGATCTGGACCTTGTCGAACCTCGTGATGCTGCGGTCCCCGATGAGGCGGACGTAGACCAGGTCGCTCGTCGTCCATGTCGGGGTGTCGGTGTGCTGGTTGAGGGACCACACGAGGGTCGCCCGGTGGCGTTCGAGTAGCCGCCGCGTGTCGGGGACCCACCAGCTCGGGTGGCGGAGCTCGACGGCGACGCGATACCTGGCGCACGCGGCGAGGAACGCGTCGAGGCGGGTCGCGGTCGCGTCGTCGCGCCGCAGGCTCGGGGGGAGGACCGCGAGGATGGGGCCGAGCTTCCTGCGTTCCTCGAGCGGTCGGAGGGTGGAGAGGAACGCAGCGAGCGGCTCGTCGACGTCCACGAGCCTCCGTTCGTGCGTGACCTCGCCGGGCACCTTGACGGCGAACGCGAAGCCGTCGGGCGTCTCGTCCGCCCAGCGCTGGACCTGGTCGACGGTGGGAGCGCGGTAGTACGTGGAGTCGACCTCGGCGAGGTCGAAGACCCGCGCATAGCGCCGTAGGAACTCGCCTGGGGGCGTCCCGCTCGGGTAGAAGGTTCCGACCCAGTCGGGGTAGGACCACCCGGAGCAGCCGAGCCGCGCAGCCACGCGGGCACATCGGTGCGACCGGTCACGAACCTGCCGGAAGTGCCAAGCACGCGGGGGCGCCAAGGACGCTCATGGAGGGCGTGACGGTGCTCGCGAACGCGGGGTGCTCGCACTGCGTGCACGCGCTCGACCGCTTGGCGGACCTCGCGGAGGCGGAAGGCCTCGCGTTCGCGGCGGTCGACGTGCGGAGGCATCTGCGCGAGATGGGCCGCTGGCGGGCGGCGGCGTCGCCCCTCGTCACGTTCGGGAGCCGCGTCGCGATCGCCGGCGTCCCGGATGCGGAGACGTTCCACGCGCTCGCCGCGATCGCTCACGAGGGAAGCGCCACGTCGGCGCCCGCGAGGAAGACGGCGTCCTCCTGACCGTCGTAACCGACGCAGGCGAGGGGGACGGTTTCGGGCACGCACACGAGATGATCCAGGGTGCGCGCGTCGGCGCCGTTGAGCCGGAACGTGTAGCTCCCTGCAGGTTCGCCGAGGAAAGCGCACGTCCGCGTCCCGCACGCGCGAGTGCCGCGCGGCGTCTCGGCGCGGAATTGCCACGTGGGCTCGCCTTCGCAGGGGAACGTGGTCGATGGATCGCTCCCGACGCACGCGCCCTTCGTCGCGTCCGCGACGAACGCGCCCCAGAGCGTGCGGGCGACGTCCACGTGCGCGGCGCCGTCGACGACGACGCGTCCTCCGAGGCCCCACGTGACGGTCTCGTGCTCCTCGGCGCCGACGGTCGCGGCGAAGTCGCGCGGCAGGAGGAGGAACGCTTCGGGTCCCGTGCTCGTCGCGAGGACCGCGTTCGTGCCGCCGCCGCGCAGCGTCCAACTCCACGCGGTCTGTCCTCCCGCGGTCCATGCGAGGACGCGGCGCGTGCCGACGTGCTTCGTCATCGAATCTGGCACGTTGATCGTGACCGGGAGCGTGAACCCGCCGTAGCCGGTGCCGGGCGCGAGCGCGAACACGCCGGCCGCGACGGCGGCCCCGCTCGCGTCGATGACGTAGACGCCCCACGCGACCACGTCGGTCGGGTACGTCACGTGGAGGTCGAGCGCGACGGGCGAGCCGTCGAGCGTCATCTTCCACGCGACCCATCCGTCGCCGACCCCGCCTCCCGCCGAGAGGAGCGGGAGAGTGTCGCGATGGAACGCGGCCGCCGTCGGCAGGACGAGGAGTACGGCGAGGGGCACGGCGGCGCGCACGCTCGATGGGGAGCGCCTGGCGCCGCATGTACCTTGCTCACTCGTGGGTGTAGAGGAGGACCGCGCGCCCGGAGGTGGCGTCGACGGCGTCGACGCGGCAGTATCCGTAGCGCTCGAACTGCACGATGTCCCCGGGCTTGTGCTCGAGGAGGGCGCGCTCCGCGAGCCCGAGATCGACGCCCTCGGGCGTCCGCACCTCGCACGCGCACGTCTGCGACGGATCGGCGGGGAGCCAGTGCACGACGCGGTCCGGCTTCCCGCCGGCGTCGATGGCATGCCCGAGGACGCGTGCGCCGTGTGGGGTCTCGCCGAAGGCGACGTTCGCGCCGTCCTTGAGGCGCCAGAGGCGCCGGCGCCCGTCGAGCTCCGCCATGTCGTCGCGCGGAACGAGGACGGAGGCGCCCTCGCGCACCGCGAGCCTTCGCGTACCGCGGGTCGCATCGTCCGGGTGGACGAGCGGGTGCGCCTCGAACGCCGGTCCTTCGAGACGGACCTCGACAGGGTCCTTCACGAAGAACACGCGGTCCGCGCGGGCGTCGATGAGCTTGCGGTTCTCGGCTTCGAGGTTCGCAAGGCTCGCGGAGACGTCGCGTTCGCTGAGGCCGAGGGCGAGCCAGAACGCGACGATCGCCTGCGGCTGGAAGCCGCGGCGGCGCATCGCCCGGAGCGTCGGGAGCCGCGGGTCGTCCCATCCCTCGTACTCGCCGCGCGCGATGGCTTCCGTGAGGAGCGACTTCGAGAACTTCCCGAACTCGTGCATCTTCACGCGGCCCCAGTGCAGCACCTGGGGGTACGTCCAACCGAAGTGCGCGTAGAGGTACCGCTGCTTGTGTCCGCTGTCCGCGAGGTCCTTCCCCCGCAGGATGTGCGTGACGCCGGTCAGGTGGTCGTCGATCGCGCTCTGGAAGTCGAGGACGGGCCAGACGCGGTACCTGCTCCCGACGCGCGGGTGCGGGTTCTCGACGATGCGGAGCGCGACCCACTCGCGCCATGCGGGGTTCTTGCTCTGGAGATCGGTCTTCACGCGGACCGCGGCGCCGCCCGGCGAGGTGGTACCGTCGAGCATCGCGCGCCACGCGGCGAGCTGCTCGGCCGCGGGGAGCGCGCGGTGCGGGCATGCCTCGCCCTTGCCCTTGAGCTCGCGGAAGAGCTCCGGCGCGCACGCGCACACGTAGAGCGCGCCCTCGCGCAGCCCGCGCTCGGCGTGTTCGTAGTAGAGGGGAACACGGTCGCTCGCGGCGAGGACGAGGTCGGCGCGTCCGCCGAGCCACGCGAGGTCTTCGCGCTGCCACTCGTAGGCCTCGTTCATCGGGGGCTTGACGTCGGGGTCCGTGTCGTCGTAGCGCAGGATGAGCTTGCCCTTGTAGCGGTCGATGTACGCGAGGTGGAGGACGACGCCGCGCGCGTGGCCGAACGTCAGCGGACCGCTCGGGTTCGGCGCGAACCGCATGACGACCTTGCCTTCGACGGCTTCCGGGAGATCCGGCAGCACGCGCTCCTGCGGAGGCGCCCTCGCCGGCTTCGCCGCAACGACACCGCCGAGGTCGGCGGCTGCGGCTGCGCGCGCCTCCGGCGTCATCGCGTTCACCGCGGCGACCTCCACGGCGACGATCGCGGCGACCCGCTGCGCGTGCGCGCGGGCGGAGACCTCGCCGGCCATGACGCGCCCCGTCACCGCACCGGGGTTCGCCACGCCGTGCCTCGCGGCGTTCTCGAGCGCGAGCGCGCGCGCGAGCCGGCGCACCGCGGCTTCGTCGAGGGTCACGCCGCGGGGAGCCCGCCCCCCCTACTTGAGACATGCTCCCGAGTCTCGGTGCTTGGCCACGGCGCCGGATGCGGGCAGGCATCCGTCGAAGACCGGAAGACCGAAAGACCAGACTCGGCGGTTGGCCGACGGCTTCGACCTCGGCGCTGCGGCGGCCGCCTGGAGGAGGACGGCGTTCTCCTTGCCGCTTGAGGGCCACGAAGGCCACGACACGTCACGAACTCCACGAGTCCGTTCGGGTTTCGTGGTGTTCGTGAAGGTTCGTGGTCTTCGTGGACCTGAGGCGGCGTGGCCAATTACCGAGTCTGCCGCCCGCGCGCAGAGCGCACGTCCATGCCGCGGCGCAGCGACCTCGGGTGCATGCTCGGACGGACTGCGTTCGCGACGGGGGTTGCGGGAGGCGCGCTCCTCGTCCTGCCCCTCGGATACGCGCTCCTCGTCGCCGCGACGACGGCCGCGGTCCACGCGTGGTCGCTCGGCGCGGCGCGCGCGGCCGCGTGATGTGGCGCGGGAGCGCAGACCGCGGGATGATGGTCCCGCGGCGTTGCCAGATGGCGCGGCTCACCAACTTGGGCTCGCGAGCGCGTTCCACGTCCAGATCGGGAACCGTCCGGCGGTCCCCGCTTCGTGGACCCAGCCGGACCCGCTGCCGAACCAGACGTCCGCGTCGTTGACCAGGACCCTGCCACCGGGGTAGCCCGGCTCGGGCTCGAAGTCGGATTGGTAGTACTGGTCGTGGTAGTAGCAGGGGCTGACATAGAGCACCTTGTGGGCTCCGGTCATGTTGATCATGTCGTCCCAGAGCTCGGGCCGCCAGCCCGTGTAGAACCACGCAGCGAAGCGCCCGTATTGCCACCAGAACGAATCGGGCAGGTAGTCATCGCAGAGGCTGGCTGCGACGGTCCAGTCCGTCCCCGATGCACCTTGCGGGCTCTGCCCGAGGTACCGGAGGACTCTCATCATCCCGGTCAGGCCGCACACCTGCTGGACGTCGGCGAACGGAGCGCCGGCGCAGAGTTCACCCTCAGCATTCTCAGGCTGATGGTGCGGTGCGCCCACGGTCACCACGTCCTCCACGAGCAGCCCCCGGGGGAAGACGTCGTTTCCCATCTCGACCTTGTAGAGCGCGTA
>DATDQL010000381.1:0-8345 GCA_035292305.1 Thermoplasmatota archaeon | reverse complement strand
GAGGCTCGAAGCCCGCAGGCTTCGAGCCAAGCGCACCGCGCCCGGGGGCGCGGTGTGGAATCCCGGCGCCTGCATCCCGTGGCCCGCTCGACCGAGCCGTGACGGTGAGCGAGCCGCAGGGTGCGGGGCCCCGGCGCGCGGCCGCCCGCCATCCCGATCGCCGGCGGTACAGGTGTACGTACAGGTGCACTCCCGCCCGACGGTGCACGTGTACGTGCAGGTGTACCCTCACCCGCGCCGCGACCGCGCGCGGCCGAGACCTGAACGACCGAGCGACAGGTTCTTCTCGCTCCGCGCACGGTCCCGTGCCGTGCACGGGTACCGCGTCGCGGTCCGGCGCGTCCTCCTCGTGGTCCTCGCGGCGAACCTCGGCGTCGTGGTGCTGAAGGCGATCGCCGGCGTGATGAGCGGGAGCCTGGCGGTCGTCTCGGACGCGTTCCACTCGCTCGTCGACGCCTCGAACAACGTCGCGGGGCTCCTCATCCTGCGCCTCGCGTCCGCGCCGCCGGACCAGGACCACCCGTACGGTCACCAGCGCTTCGAGACGCTCGCGGCGTTCGTGGTCGCGGGCCTACTCGTGCTCACGGCGTTCGAGCTCGGGCGCGTCGCGGTCGTGCGCCTCGTCGACGGGACGCCCCCGCCGCGGTTGAACACGGTCGCCATCGTGCTCGTCGCGGTGAGCGCTGCGGCCAACGCCGCGATCGCGTTCTTCGAGAACCGAGCGGGACGGCGCCTCGGGAGCGAGATGATCGTCGCCGACGCGGCGCACACCGCGACCGACGTCGCGGTCGCGGCCGCAGTCCTCGTCGGGTACTTCGCCGCGGCGCGCGGCTTCGCGTGGGCGGATCCGGTCGTGACCCTCGGGGTCGCCGTGGTCATCGCGGTCGTCGGGTATCGGATCTTCCAGCGCAGCGTGCCCGTGATCACGGACCGCGTCGTGTACGACCCGGCGACGGTCGAGCGCCTCGTGCGGGAGGTGCCCGGCGTGACGAACGTGCACGACATCCGCAGCCGCGGGCGGCCGGGGGAGGCGTACGTGCAGATGCACCTCGTCGTCGGGTACCGCGACGTGGAGGAGGCGCACCGCGTGACGGAAGAGGTCGAGCGAAAGCTCGAGGCGACCCTCGGCGCGAAGGAGGTCTTCATCCACGTCGAGCCGTGGGACGACTCCGCGAGAGCCACCTGACAACCTTTATGGCGGGGTCACCCCCTCCGAGCGCCCGTGGGCTCGGCGTTGCCCGACAAGTTCCGCACGGTGCTCGACTACCTCCCGTGCGAGGCGTGCCTGGAGATCCCCGTCGAGGACCAGGAGTTGCATTGCTCGATCTGCCGTCGCGTGTCGCGCGTGGTCGCGGTGCGCACGTCGCGCGAGGTCGCCGTGGTGGTCGAGGCGCCGGCCGTGCCCATCGTCCTCCCGGTCCCCGACGTGGAGGTCCCGCCGGCTCCGGCAGCCGCGGTCGTCGAGGAGCCGACGCCCGTCGCTCTCGCGGCCGCGGAAGGGGACGAGGAGGGAGCGGACGTCGGGTTCGCCTCGTCGATGCAGGCCGCGGAGGAGATCGATGAGGACATCGACATCGGCTTCGAGCGCACGCCCCCGGCCGCGGAGCCCGCGTACGCGGAAGCGGAGCCCGCGATCGAGCAGGAGGCGCCGATCGACGGGAAGGACTTCACGTTCGACCCGGACACGCTCGAACCCGAGCCGGAGGACGAGCTCCTCCGCGAGGCCGAGGCGTGGGCCGAGGCCGCAGCCGAGGAGGAGGTCGAGCTCCAGCCGGTGACGCGCGAGGAGCTCGAAGGGCTGAGGCCGCTCGAGCCCGAGCCGTGGCCGGAGGAGCCTCCGCCCGCTGCCGAGCCGACGCCCGAGGCGCTCGAGGTCCTCGAGGTCGTCGAGGAGCAGGACGCCCAGCCGCTCGAGCCCGACCCGCTCGAGGCCGAGACGAGCGTCGTACCGGTCCCGCCGCCTCCCGAGCCCGTCGAGACCCTGGAGGTCCTCGAGGTCGTCGAGGACGAGGCGCCCGTCGAGCCGGGCGCTCCCGAGGGCGAGGTGTGGGAGGACGAGCCGTGGCCGGAAGAGGTCGCGCCGCCGACTCCCGTCGACGCGTCCGGGGGCGCGGAGGCGCCGCCGCCGCTCGAGGACGCGGACGAGGCGTGGGCCGAGCCCGCGAGCCCGCCCGCTGAGGCGCCCGTCGAGGACCCGGTCTCCCGCCTCTCAGACGTCGGCGACGTGTACGGTGAGAAGCTGCTCGCGCAGGGCGTGCAGCGCGTGCGCGACCTCGCCGGGCGCGACGCGAAGGCGCTCGCGAAGGCGACCGGCATCGACCGGAAGCTCGTCGATCGATGGGTCCGCGCGGCGGACCTCCACCAGGCCGGGGTCTCGATCGCGTACGCCGAGGCGGTCGTGCGCGCCGGCTACGACTCGCCGCGCGCGCTTCGAAAGGCGCGCCCGGACAAGGTCGCCCGCGACGTCAATCGCGTCCTCTCCGAGGGCGCCGCGCCCTTGGACGCGGACACGGTGCGCGCGTGGCAGGGCGCGGCCGGCTGAGCGGGTGCGGTCGCCGTGCCGGGAGCCGTCACCCACGCATTGTTCCCGCTCCTGCCGCTCCTCGCGTTCACGCGGTTCCCCCGCCGGCTCGTGGTCGCTCTCCTCCCGCTCGCGCTCGTGCAGGACCTGGACTACGTCGTCGGGCCGCACCGCGCGCTGCTCCACAACGTGTTCATCGCGGGCGCGCCGCTCGTGCTCTGGACGATCGCGTCGCGCGTGGCGCGCCTCGCGCCGCATCGCGACGCGTTCGCGGTCGCGGGGGCGTACCTCGGCACGCACCTGGCGATGGACCTCTTCGCGGGCGGATTCGTCCCGTTCTGGCCCCTCGTCGACGTCACGTGGCTCGTGGACCTCACGATCGACGTCGACACGTCCACGAACCGTCCGCTCGTGTACTTCGACTACGGCGCTGCGCCCGGCATCCCGACGGTGAGCCGCGTATACGCCTTCCTGACGTGGACGGAGGCCGCGATCCTCGGCGGCCTCGCGGCGTTCGCGGCGGCGTTCGCCTTCGCGCGGGCGCGCAGGCGGGCGGGGAAGCACCCGGCTTCGCGAGAACGTTGAAATATCGGGCAACCCACGAGGTCTCCAGGAGCAGGGGCTTGGCCGCAAGGCCGACGCCTAGTGAATCTTCCTCCATGATGCGGGCCCTGAAAGGGGTGGTCCCTGCTCCGACATTCTCGGCAGTTGGCCACGGTCCCGGGTGCGGGCAAGGCATTCGTCGAAGACCGGAAGACCGAAAGACCTGACTTACAAGGGGAGGTCTTCCCGTCTTTCGGTCTTCGACGAATGAGCCGCCGCGAACGACCGGGCCGCGGATCGGCCGGGTCCGCCAGCGCCTGGCCAACTATCGCTCCTCCGCCGAGCGCTAGCGTCAGCTCCGGCGCTGGCCCGCGTACCACGTTCACCGACCCCTCCTCCCGCACTTATCTCGTCCCGGGTCGCTGCACGACCGGATGGGCAAGAACGGCAGCGCGTGGGAACGCGAGCTGAAAGGGATCCTCGCGGGCGACGATGCGGCGTTGCGGGACGCGGCGCGGTCGTGCCCGCCCGACGAGGCGAAGAACTACCTCAAGGCCGCAGGGCGCCCGTTCCTCGTCGTGCGCGGCGCGGGCTCGCTCGGCATCGACCTCGTCGCGTTGCGTGCCGACGTCAGCTTCCCGATCGAGGTGAAGGGCGCGACCGCGCCGGTCATCCGGTTCAGCGACGAATCGGGACGCATGCAGGAGCAGGCGCGGGCGATGTCCGCGGAATGCGGCCGGGCCGGGGTCATCCCGCTCTACGCGTACCGGCGCAAGGGGGTCCGCGGCGGCGATGCCTGGCGCGTCTTCACGCTCCCTGCCGACGGCCTGGACGGACGCCTGCGCGTCCTCTACGACCGCGTCCCGAAGGTCGCTCGCACGCCCGCGGGCGGTTTCGTCATGCGGTGGGACGAGGGACTCCCGCTCAACAAGCTCCTCGACTACCTCTGCGCGTCCCCGGCGTGAAGCGGCGGTCTCGGCGGCGAAACCGTCGACGGGGTTTTAGGTCGGACCCGCTCTCTCGTCGTGGGGGACCCCCCGTTTGACGACCGCGACGAAGGGTGCGAAGGTCAAGGACATCATGACCCGGTCGGTCGTGAGCGTGGACAAGGACGAGAGGCTCGAGCACGTGCTCGACCTCATGCGGAAGCACCGCGTGACGAAGATCCCGGTCCTCGAGCACGGCCGGCTCGTCGGCGTCGCGACGGACGGCCTCATCGCGGACGAGCTCGGGGGCCTCCGCACGGTCGGGAAGCCGGCGTCGAGCCTGCACGCCTCGACGGTGACGTTCCGCGACGTGAAGACAATCAGCCCCGAAGCCGATTGGGAGGACGCTCTCGACCTCTTGCGCGGCAACTCGGTCGGCCTCGTCCCGGTGACGCACGACGGGACGCTCCTCGGCGTCGTGACGAAGTCCGATTTCCTCGCGTTCGTCGAGTCCGGCCGCCCGCTCTCCGACGTCATGAAGCGCGACCTTCACGCGGTGTCGCCGACGGACCGCGTCATCCACGCACGCCGCGTGATGATCGACGAGAAGGTCGAGCGGCTTCCCGTCCTCCTGTCCGGGCAGCTCGTCGGGATCGTGACGGAGACCGACATCGCCTTCGGCCTCGCGAGGTTCAAGGCGGAGTTCCCGCCGAACCACCAGAAGCACCAGCTCAAGGAGTTCCTCGTCGAGGACATCATGGTCCGCAGCGTGGTCACGGCTACACCCGACATGCCGGTCCGCCACGCCGCGCGCCGCATGCGGGAGCAGGACATCGGAGCCCTCCCGCTGACGAACGGCGCCGGCCGCATCGCGGGCATGGTCACGCGGTCCGATCTGCTCGCGACGATCGAGGGTTAGGTTGGCGCGCGCGCGCGTGGCGCGCCGGCTGCGCGACGAGGAGGTCGTGGCCGCGGCCGTGCGGGTCGTCCTGGAGACGGGCGTCGTCGTCGGCCAAGAGCTCCTGCGGGACCTCGTCCTCGAACTCGTCGGCGACCGTGGCGGGGCCCCGGCCGGCCTCACGCCCGAGCGCGCTCGACGCCTCGCGGCGCGCAGCGGGCTCGTCGAGATCGACGTGCGCGTCCGCGACGGCGGCACGACGCCGGACCTCGACGGGTGCCTCGTGTGCGCGAGCGCGCTCGAGCGGACCGCAAACCGGACGCTCACGGGGGGTCGCGTCCCCACCGGATACCGGTGCAGGCGCTGCGGATGGTGGACGGGCGCGCGCGAGCTGCGCGTCCCGGCGCGGTACGTCTTCGCGGCGAAGCTCGAGCGCAAGGGCGGGCAGACTCGGTTCCGGCGTTCGGAGCGGCAACGGACGCTTTGAGACGCGCATCCGCAATCCTCAAGAACGGGTCCATGCGTCCGCCGGCCGTGCAACGGACTCTCGCGATCCTCGTCGGAGGCGGGCCGGCCCCGGGCATCAACGCCGTCGTCGAGGCCGCGACCCTCGCCGCGCGGGCGGAAGGTTGGCGCGTCCTCGGCATCCCGTGGGGGTTCTCCCGCCTCATGCTCGGCGAGACCGCGCTCGCGCGCGAGCTCGACGAGACCGCCGTCGCTGGCATCGCCGTCCGCGGCGGGTCCGTGCTCCACACGAGCCGCGCGAACCCGACGAAGGACCCGGCGACGCTCGCGCGAGTCGTGCGCTCGCTCGAGACCCTCGGTGTCACCGATCTCGTGACGATCGGCGGCGACGACACGGCCTCAAGCGCGCTTCGCGTCGCCACCGAGGCCGGAGGGCGCGTGCGCGTCGTGCACGTGCCCAAGACGATCGACAACGACCTCCCGCTGCCACGCAGCCAGCCCACGTTCGGGTTCGAGACCGCGAAGCACCTCGGATCCCGCCTCGTGCGGAACCTCGCGGAGGACGCGCGCACCACGGGCCGCTGGTACCTCGTGACCGCGATGGGCCGCACGGCGGGGCATCTCGCGCTCGCCATGGGTGTCGGCGGCGGCGCGGCGCTCACCGTCATCCCGGAGGAGTTCGCAGCGGACCGGAAGATCCGCGTCGCCGACCTCGCCGGGCTCGTCGAGGCGGCCGTGCTGAAACGTCTCGCCGCCGGCGAGAGGCACGGCGTCGCCGTCCTCGCCGAGGGCCTCCTCGACCGTCTCCCTCCGGAGGACGTGGCCGACCTTGCCTCCGTCGAGCGCGACGAGCACGGCCACCCGCGTCTTTCCGAGATCAGCCTCGGGAAGGTCCTGAGGGACGTCCTCGGGACGCGGCTGAAGCAGCGCGGCATCGACACGAGCTTCGTCGCGAAGGAGATCGGCTACGAGCTGCGCTGCGAGGACCCCGTCGCGCACGACGTCCAATACGCCCGCGGCCTCGGCGTCGGCGCCGTCCGCCTCCTCGCGGCCGGCGCGAGCGGCGTCCTCGTCGCGCTCGTCCACGGCGAACTCACTCCCATCCCGTTCGGCGACATACGGGACCCAGCGACGGGCCGCGTGCGCGTGCGCCTCGTCGACGCCTCGGGCGACGCGTGGCGCCACGCGCTCGCGCTCCAGGCGCGCCTGCGCCCACGCGACCTCGAAGGCGAATCCCTCAAGCGCCTGGCCGAAGCCTCCAGGGAATCGCCGGAGGCCCTGGTCGCGCGCCTCTCGCCGCACGTCCTCCGGTGATGCCCATGGCCCACGTCCACGCGACCGCGAAGGAGCTCGGATCCGCAGTCTCGACGGCGATCCGACTCGAGGCCGGCCGCGTCCGCCTCGTCGACCCTGACGCCCTGCGCGGTCCCGCGGTCGACGACCTCGCCCACACCGCCGTCTTCGGCGGCACCGCCGTCCGCGACCACGCCCGCGCGCTCCTGCGCGGCGCTGCGTGGGAGGCCGGCGTCCGATTCGCGAGCATCCAGGGCCTGTACGCCGCGCGCGGCCGGGGTGAAGTGCCGCGCGCCTTCACCGTCCCCGCGCTCAACATCCGCGGCCCGACGTACGACGTCGGCCGCGCCGCGTTTCGCGCGGCGAACCGGCTGCGCGTCGGGGCCGTCCTGTTCGAGATCGCTCGCTCCGAGATCGGCTACACCGACCAGCGCCCAGGCGAGTACGCTGCGTCCATCGTCGCGGCCGCGCTGCGCGAAGGCTTCCGTGGCCCCGTGTTCCTCCAAGGCGACCACTACCAGTTCTCGCCTTCGAAGTGGAAGACGGACCCGGAGGGCGAGAAGGCGGCGCTGCGCGCGCTCGTCGCGGAGAGCCTTGATGCGGGCTTCCGCAACATCGACATCGACGCCTCCACGCTCGTCGATCTCTCGCTCGCGGGCGAGGTCGAGCAGCAGCGCCTGAACGCGACGCTCTCCGCCGAGCTGTGTTCCTACATCCGCGAGCACGAGCCCCGCGGCGTCACGGTCGCGGTGGGCGGCGAGATCGGCGAGGTCGGCACGCACGTGACGAGCGTCGCCGAGTTCGAGGCCTACATGGAGACCTACGAGGCCGAGCTCGCGCGGCGCGGCCGCGGCCCCGGGCCCGTGAAGATCAGCATCAACACCGGGACCGCGCACGGAGGCAAGGTCGAGGCGAGCGGCAAGGTCGGCAAGCAGGAAGTGCGCTTCGATGTGATCCGCGACACGGGAGAGCTCGCGCGCGCGAAGTTCGGCATGGCCGGCGTCGTGCAGCACGGCGCCTCCACGCTCCAGGACTCGGAGTTCCACAAGTTCCCCGACGCGGGCGCGTGCGAGATCCACCTCGCGACCGGGTTCCAGAACATGGTCTTCGATCATCCAGCGCTGCCGCAGGAACTGCGGCAGCGCATCGTTGCCTGGGTCAAGGCGAACCTCGCGAGCGAGAAGAAAGAGAAGGACACGGTCGAGCAGTTCGTCTACAAGTCGCGCAAGAAGGCGTACGGCCCGTTCAAGCGCGAGCTGTGGGAGCTGACGGACGACGCGCGCGACGCCATCATGGCCGACCTCGAGGCGAAGTTCGCGTTCCTGTTCGAGACCCTGCGCGTGACGGACACGAAGGACCTCGCCGCGAAGTACGCGATCGTCGACCCGGCACCGCCGACGCTCGGCGCCGGCCGCGTCGCGGCGGGCATCGAGATGGCGGCGGACGAAGGCGAGTAGGGCCAACGACGCCGAGCGGGCCCGAGGCCGGAGCCCGTGGCCTCCGGCCGAGCGCACCGTGCCCGCAGGCACGGTGCAGAAGGACCCAAGCCGGCGGGCCGGGTGCGGCGGGCGGGAACCACCAAGACACCAGGCACCGAGACTTCTGGGGATCGGACCGGCTGAGGCGGCGCGAGTCACGTCGTAGCGCTACTTACGCTCGTTCGTTGCGAGCGCCGTGCCGCGCGGCGGCGCAAGGCACG
>DATDQL010000380.1:0-5165 GCA_035292305.1 Thermoplasmatota archaeon | reverse complement strand
GCGGTGTACGATGACGTCGCGCACTACCGCGAGCAGTACGAGATCGAGAGGGACGAGGACCTCGCCGCCTGGGCGCGCGAGGGGCACGAGGCGATGGACGTCCCGATGCTCGTGGACCTCAAGGTCAAGGACCTCCCGGCGACGATGCTCCCTGCGACGCTCGCGGTCATGGCCGCGCGACGGCAGGACGGCGCGCTCGAGCCGCGCTTCACGCGCGAACTGCTGCGGCGCTTCGTCGTCGAGGGCCGCGACGTCACGGACGAGACCGAGCTGCTCGACGCCGCCAAGGTGGCCGGCCTCGACGTGGAACGCTTCCGGAAGGATTGGAAGGACCAGGACGGCCTGCGCGCCGACGTCGAAGGGCAGGGCCGCGGCTGGCCGCACGTCCCGATCGGGTTCTACAACCTCGTCGTCACGGACGGGCACCGTCACGTCATCCTCGACCACGCGTTCGACCCCGCCCTCGTCGAGGGCGCGATCGATTACCTCTCCGGCGGCACGCTCGCGAAGGCGGAGCCGAAGGACGTCGCCGCGTACCTCGCGATGTGCGGCCCCACGCCGCTTGCCGAGGTCCAGAAGGTCTTCCGGCTCGCGCCGAAGGACGCCGAGCAGCGCCTCGTCGAGCTCGAGAAGGCCGGCAAGGCGCGCGCGAGGACCATCGCCGGAGCGCGGTTCTGGGAGGCTGCGTAGTCCGCAACCGTTTTCCCCCGGTCCCGCTTCCGGGGGGAGCGTGGCGCCGATCAAGCTCCGGCACCGTGCCCGCTTGCGCGCGAAGGACCTCGAGCGCTTCGCCGAGGCGATCCGCTCGGACCTCGGGACGACGCCGTTCGACGTCACGAGCACCGTCGACCGCGCCGAGGCCACCGACCGCTTCGACGTCCTGCTCGTCGACGGCAAGCCGCTCGCGATGCTCCTGAAGGCGCCGGGCGGCGAGCGGCCGTTCCCTACCGTGAAGGGCCTCCTCGCGGCGCGACCTGAGCGCCGCCACGTCACGGTCGACATGGGCGCCGTGAAGTTCGTCGTCAACGGCGCGGACGTGATGGCACCCGGCATCGTCGAAGCGGATCCCGGCATCCGGCCCGGCGACCTCGTGTGGGTCCGCGACGAGCGCAACAAGCAGCCGCTCGCCGTCGGCGAGGCCCTGCTCGCGGGCGCGAGCATGCCGCGCGGGCCGAAAGGGAAGGCCGTGAAGAGCCTGCACTACCTCGGCGACGAGCTCTGGAACGTCGAGGTCTAGGCCTCGACAGGGCCAGCGCTGACGCTGGCGCGAGCGCGAGGGAGGGGCGAGGGCCGAGGGCGGGCGCTGGGGACGGGCGAGGGCAGAGGAGAGCCACGACGCGTGCGTCGGGGAGGGCCGAGGACCGGCGCGAGGGGAGACGAACCCCGAGGGCAGGCTTTATCGCGGGTTCCGCCGGTCCAGGGGTCTGGTCCCTTTGGTCGAGGTATGTCAGGTCTGCGGCGAGCGGGCCGTCGTCTTCGTCATCGCCAACAAGTGGCGCTGCAAGAAGTGCGGGAAGTACTTCGACTGGACGCAGATCAAGGGCCACAAGAAATAGTCGCACCGAGAACACGGAGAGGACGGAGGTCACGGAGCCGGTCGCCCGGATGCCGGGCCCGCGTGGACCTTGTCACCCCTGTCCCTCGGGATCCTCCGGCTCTGTGTCCTGCGTCTCCTCCGCGACCTCCTCCGCCCACGGCGGAGGCGTCTTCTCGAGGAACTTCGCCGTCCGCGTGAACATGCCCATGATGCGGTGGTACTCCCACCGCGTGAGGACCGCGCGTCCGACGACGCGACGGAACGCCTGCCCCGTCACGCGGACGCGGTGGTCCGGGTAGCGCAGCGCGCGGAGGACCGTTTCGACGTTCGCGAAGAGCAGCTCCTTGTCGCGCGCGGTCGCGGGCTTGCCCGTCGTCCGGCGCTCGGGCGCGGGCCGCGCCTGGGACACGCCGTAGAGGGCGACCGCGACGGCGTGGCTGAGGTTCATGCTCCGGTAGAGCTCGCTCGTCGGGAGGCTCGCGACGGCGTCGCAGAGGAGCACGTCCTCGTTGCCGAGGCCGTCGTCCTCGGGGCCGAACACGAGCGCGACGTCGGAACCGCCCGCGTCCAGGTCCGCGACGGCCTCCGCCGCCTCCGCGAACGGGATCGGGGTGCGGACGTGGCTGCGGTCGTTCGCGCTCACGCGGGCGGCGAGCGCGAGGAGCCAGTCGACCTCTTCGACGACGTCGCGCAGGGAGGCGACGACGCGCGCGCCTTCGAGGACGCGCTGCGCGTGCACGGCGCGGTCGCGCGTCTCGTTCGTGATCGCGCACGGCTCGACGAGCCACAGACGCTCGACGCCGAAGTTCAGCATCGCACGCGCCGCGAAGCCGACATTCCCAGGGAACTGGGGCCGGACGAGGACCACGTGGAGCGTCATGCGCGTCGCACGGCCCTCTGCGCCCCTACCTCAGGGAGCGGAAGCTCGCTTCCTTCTCCTCGACGCGGCGCCGGTATCCCGTCGGGAGGCGCTTCGCGAGGTCCTCGAGGTCCTTGCGGTTGGACACGAACTCGCTCTTCTTGGCGGTGTCGATGAGGCGGTCGAAGCGACGCCGCAGGACGAGCTGCTCGCCACCGTAGAACGCGCCGGTGACGAGGAGGACCGGGCCGACGATCATGAGGAGGACGTTCCAGTCCTGCCCGCCTTCGCCCTGCCCGGGGATGAAAGCAAGGACACCGTCGTACCAGTCGAGCGCGGTCGTCTCGCTGTAGGCGTTCGCCCACGCGAGGGCGCTGAGCACGAGGCCGAGGGCGAAGACGAAGGTGCCGATCGCGAGCATGTTGTTCTTCGTGAAGCGGCCCATGGTGTCCGGGGGGCGAAGGGAGACGATGGCTTAAAAGATGCCGTAGCGCCCGCGGAGCACGCGCGCTCGTGCCGGACTTCGCGAACTCGGGCCGGTCGGGCCCGTCACAACGCGACGTCCGCGAGCCGACGCTCCTCGTACTGCGGTACGAGGTCGCGCCACTTCCCGTTCGGGTCGGCGCTGAAGCGGCTCTCGGTCACCTGGAAGAACTGGAAGTTCTGAGGCAGGAACGACTTCATCCCGACCTGCGGCACATGGTTGAAGATGCCCCACAGCGCGGCGGAGCCCGTGCGGTCCGGCCCGATGAACTCGGGGCGGACGTCGCGCTTCGTGTAGACGAGGCGCGTCTCGGGGTTGAGGTACGTCACGGTCACGAGACGGTGCTCGACGGCCGCCTTGATCCACGCATCCTCGATGGAAAGTCCGGTCATGTGCATCCCAGGGTGCACCATCGCGGGTCCCGTTCTTCAATGCGTCGCTTTCGAGCGGAGGAGTTGGCGCCGGCGGTCGCGGACGGCGACGCGGCGCGCCACCACGCTGAGCAGGATGCCGACGCCGCCGAGGCTCGTGCCCACGCCGAGGAGCCAACGCAGCACGCTGCCCCCGCCCCACACGAGGGCGACCGCGTGGAGGATGAGGCCGAGGAGACCGACGCCGGCGCCGAGCGCGATGAGGAACGCGCCCGCTCTTCGCGAGTGCCGGCGCACGACCCACCCGCCGAGGATCACCGTGACACCACCGAGCGAGGCGAGGAACGCGAGCAGGAGCCCGACGAAGACGACGCCGAGGACGAGCGCTCGGTTCGCGCCGGGGCCGAGGACCGAGAGCACGATGCTCACGGCGAGCTTCACGAGACCGGCGCCGCCCCCCGCGCCGGACACGATGAGGAGGACGCCTGCGACGTAGGCGAGCCGCGAGGCGAGCACGCGCTTCGACGTCGTCGGACATTCCTCCTAGGCGAACAGCAGGACGAGCTTCGGGGCGAGGATCGGCAGCAGGATCATCGCGAGGATGAACAGGCCCAGGGTGAGCGTCACGCGCCGGACGACGTGCTGCGCGCGATCGAGCTTGCCCTGGGTCTCGTCGTCGAGGCCGCGCGCGAAGAGCCCACGGTCTCCCGGGCCCGGCTCCAGCGCGACGCGGTCTCGGTCGACGCCGAGGCGCTTCCACACGAAGTCGCGCAGCGACGCGCGGAACATCTGTCCCCCATCGAGCGGTCCGGCAGGCAGCGCGTTGAACGAGCCGAGCATGAGGTTCAGCCAGAACACCCAGTACAGGAGGTTCGCCAGGCCGAAGAACAGGCCCGGCGGCAGCGCACCGAGCGGACCTTCGATGTCGTAAAGCGCCGAGAACGGCGCGTTGAGGATGTCGACGCGGTTCGCGAAGACGAAGAGCGGGTAGAAGAAGAAGAGGCCGATGCCGTCCTGCGCGAACGGGTCCGCGAGCGCGTCGCGCAGCCCCTTGAGTACCCGCGCGTCCAGGGTGGACACGCCGAGGAAACCTTTCCCCTCCTCCCACGGCTTCGGCTCGCGTCCGTCCGCGCGCGTCGCGGCGGCGCGTTCCGACAGCGTGACGGTGAGCTCGGAGGACTTCCCGTCGCGCAGGAGCCCGAGCGCGACGGCCTGCCCGGCGGCGGTCTCGTTCAGCGCCGCGCTGAACGCGGTCTGGTTCGCGAACGCGTACGCGTGCCCCACCGGCGCGCCCGTGGCGTCGCCGTCGGTCCCGACCGGGCCGGCGGTGAGGACGCGCATGCCGAGCAGCACGTCACCCGCGGCGAGGCCGGCGGCCTGCGCGGGCGCGCCCGGGACGAGGGACGTGACGGTGACCCCTTCGGCCGCGGGCGGCGCCATCGCGGTGACGAAGAGCGAGCTGAACAGGACACCCGCCACGATGGCGACGAGGAGGTTCGCCCACGGGCCGGCCGCGAAGACGCGATTGCGGTGGCGGATCGGCGCACGCTCGAGGTCCTTCTCGTCAGGCTCCACGAACGCGCCGATCGGGACGACGCACAGAAGGAGGCCGGTGCTCTTGACCTTCATCGCGCCGAGGCGCGCGAGCACGCCGTGCGATCCTTCGTGGACGACGAGGGCGATGACGAGGCCTGCGATGCCGAACCAGAGCGGGATGATGGGGTTGACGCCGGGCAGCCCGACGAGCGTGATCGCGGGGGGCGCGTTCTCGGCGACGCCCACGGGATCGCTCGCGAAGGCAAAGAGCTGCAGCACGAGCAGCACGAGCATGAGCACGCCCATCGTGACCGTCGCGACGATCCCGACGTCGCCGAAGATCGTCCAGAACCTGCGGGCGCGCGCGAGCCGCTCCAT
>DATDQL010000379.1:0-2180 GCA_035292305.1 Thermoplasmatota archaeon | reverse complement strand
GAGGGTGCGGACGTACGTCGCCGTCTTGCCGTCGCCCGCGCGGGGCGGGGCGGGTTCGCCTGCGGCCTCGGGCGCGGGCTCGGGGAGCCGTTCGCGGCGTGGTTCGACCTCCCGGCGAGCCTCGGGCGCGCGCTCCTCGCGGCGCTCGAACTCGCGCCGCGGCCGGTCGTCGCGGCGCTCCTCGCGGCCGCCCCGGCGTTCCTCGCCGCCGCGGCGCTCCTCGCGGCCGCCTCGGCGCTCGTCGCCACCGCGGCGCTCTTCGCGGCGCGGCTCGCGCGCGGGTTCGCGGGCCGGCTCGCGGGGCGTTCCCTCGGGCGCGGCGAGGGCAGCCTCGACCTCGGCCTGGCTGAGCGGGAGCACAGTGCCCTCGTCCTGGTCGTCCTCCTCGTCGGCCTCCGCGGGCCGGCCGCGGGGGCCGCGGCCGCGGACGTTGTCGCGCGGGTCGCCGCGGCGGCCGCCCTCGAGCGAGTACATCTCCGTGAACTGCTCCGCGGGGATCTTGTTGCGGAGCGACTTCATGATCCCCTTCTGCGTCAGCTCCTCGACCTCGCGCGCGCGAGGGGCTCGTGCGATGAAGTCGACTTCGGCGGTCTGGAGGAGCTCCTTGAGGATGAGCTCCCCTCCGCGGTCGCCGTCGACGAACGCGATGGCGGTCTTCTCCTTGCAGAGGTCGACGATGGTCTTCGGGACGCTCGTCCCCTCGACCGCGACGGCGTTCGTGATGCCGTTGCGCAGGAGGTTCAGGACGTCGTTGCGGCCCTCGACGATGATGATGCTGTCGGACTTCGAGACGTTGGGGCCGGCGGGGACGCGGTCGGGCCCGTAGGAGACGATCTCCTGGACGCGGACGATGTCGCGGACCTGCTCCATGATGTCGTCGCTCTCGCCCTTCGAGGACGAGATGATGCCCTGGAGGATCTGCCGGGCGCGCTCGACGACGGCCTTGCGCTTCGTCACGCGGACGTCGTCGACGCCGATGACCTTGATGTCGGCCTTGCAGGGACCGACGCGGTCGATGGACTCGAGGGCGGCGGCGAGGATCGCGGTCTCGACCTTGTCGAGGGACGAGGGGAGGGCGATCGTGCCGCTGGACTTGCCCTTCTTGGAGTCCATGTCGACCTCGATCCGGCCGATGCGGCCGGACTTCTGGAGGTCGCGGAGGTCGAGCTCGTTGCCGAGGAGGCCTTCCGTCTGGCCGAAGATGGCGCCGACGACGTCAGGCTTCTCGACGATGCCGTCCGCCGAGATCTCGGCGCGGACGAGGTACTTGGTGGTGGTCGGATCGATGGATGCGGACATGGGTTCGCTTCCTTGCAGAACCGGGTCCGCGGGCCGTCGCGCCGCGTGCGGCACTCGTGGGGACGGTCGGACGCGTCGTGGACGGAGGCGTTCGCGTCGGCGCAGGATGGGCGCGGAGGCGCGAGGGGCGCGTCCAGGGCGAGCCGGGTCGGCGCCGCGTCCTGCGGGGCCGTCGTCCCGGTGGGTGAGCGTGAACGGGTGAAGGGACCGTCGGAGGTCCCGGTTCCAACCCGCAGGACGCGGCTTCTCGTTCTTATAGGTTTGGCTCACGGGCGAGTCGGGCCTTGGCCGCAGCGAGCCCCAGACCCGTGACGAGCAGCACCTTCCGACGCGACGTCGCCCCCTGCGCGACGGTGACCGCGCCGCGGGGGACGCCGAAGTACGTCGCGACGAGGGCGACGAGCTCCGCGTTCGCGGCCCCCTCCTCGGGTTGCGCTCGCACGCGGGCCTCGAGGGCACGCCGCCAGGGGTTGTACCCCGCCGGGAACCGGGACTCGCGCGCGCCGGGGACGACCTCGACGTGGATCGACGTCCCCCCGCGGGAGGCGGCGAGGGCGGCGGTCCACGACGGCGAGGTCAAGGACGCCTCACGTCCGGCGGCGGCGCCGCCTCTGACCCTGGAGGAACGCGAGCGTGTCGATGCGGTCGCGGATGCGACGCTCGAGCCCGCGGTGCGTGTACCGCATGAGCATCGCGAGGATGCGGACGGCCGCGAGGACGAGGGCCCCGCCTTGCACGAGGTCGATCGCGTCCACGACCTGGATCGAGAGCTCCACCACGCCGAGACGTGCGAGCAGCGGGTACCCGAGCTGGATGGCCTCGAGGCCGAGCACGCTCATGACGATGAGGCCCGGGACGCGCAGTTCGCGCGCCAGGACGTA
>DATDQL010000378.1:0-5313 GCA_035292305.1 Thermoplasmatota archaeon | reverse complement strand
CGCCTTCCGTGACCGATCCCTTGTCGCCGTCGATCGTCACGACGAGGCCGTCCCTGAGGGTCCTCGTCGCCTGCTTCGTGCCGACGACGCACGGGACGCCGAGCTCGCGCGCGACGATGGCCGCGTGGCAGGTCATGCCGCCTTCGTCGGTGACGATCGCGACCGCTCGGCGCATCGCCGGCACCATGTCCGGCGTCGTCATCTGCGTGACGAGCACGTCGCCCTGCTTGCACTTGTCGAGCTCCTCCGCGCCGGCAAGCACCGCGACCTTCCCGCTCGCGATGCCCGGCGACGCCCCGAGGCCGGTCACGAGGACCGTACCTTGCGGTCCGGCGGCCGAGGTCGCCGGACCGCTCTTCTTGATCGTCGTGATGGGCCGCGTCTGGAGCACGTAGAGGTTCAGGTCCTTCCCGAACGCCCACTCGACGTCCTGAGGCGTGCCGTAGTGCGATTCGATGGTGCGGCCGAGGCCCGCGAGCTGCTTCAGCTCCGCGTCGGAGAGGACGCGCTTCTCGAGCAGCTCGCGCGGGACGGGTTCGGCGCCGGTACCGCCGTGCGGCAGGCGCACGTAGCGGGTCTCCTTACGCGCGACGCGGATGCGCGTCGGCTTGCCGTCGCCTGTGAGCTCGTACGTGTCGGGGCTCACGTTGCCGGAAACGACGCCTTCGCCGAGGCCCCACGCGGCCTCGACGATCACGGTCTCGTCGCCGCGCGTCGGGTGCTTCGTGAACATGACGCCGGCTTTGTCGGCGTCGACCATCTTCTGCACGACGACCGCGATGGCGACCTTCTCGTGCGAGAAGTCGTGCTTCGACCGGTAGAAGATCGCGCGCGGCGTGTACAGCGACGCGAAGCAGCGGACGACGTGCTGGAGGACGTCTTCTTCGCCGTCGACGTTGAGGTACGTGTCCTGCTGGCCCGCGAACGAGGCCTCCGGGAGGTCCTCCGCGGTCGCGGAAGAGCGCACGGCCACGAGGCCGTCGCGCTCGCCCTTCACGAGATCCTTGTACGACTTCGTGACGTCGTCGCGGAGGCTCTTCGGCACCTTCGTCGCGACGATGGACTTGCGGATGCGGTCGCTCGCCTCGTGGAGCGCCTTGTTGTCGTCGACGTTCAACTGCGCGAGCGTGCCGAAGATCTCCTTCGCGAGGCCCGCCTCGTCGAGGAAGCGCTGGAAGGCCAAGGTCGTGACGCAGAAGCCCGGAGGCACCGGGATGGAGAAGCTCAGCATCTCGCCGAGGTTGGCGGCCTTGCCGCCGACGGTGGGGAGGTGCTCCTTGCGGATCTCGACGAACCAAAGCACGTTCATGGAAGTTCACCCTGGATAGGAAGACGAGGCGCCTCCGGCGGGACCGGACGCGCACGCAGGCCGCCCGGCGCGGCCGGGCGACGGGACCTTGATCCGAGGCCGCGCAGCGTCTCGCGACGCTTGGCCTCGTAGCTCATGCTCGCGGCGAGGATGACCTCCTCGGCGGCCTGCTTCTCGATGCGGAGCCCTGCGGCGAGCTGCGTGAGGTGGCGCTCGTCGGGGAACGCGTCGCGCGCCTCCATGTAGGCGAGGTGCTCGCGCGCGCCTTTCGCGAGGGCCATGATCCGCGTGAAGCGCTGGATGAACGGCCGCGTCGGAGAGACGTGCCCGGACTCGATGCGGGAGAGGCTCTCGCGCGTGAGCGACAGGAGGCCGGCGAGGACCTCCTGCGTGAAGCCGTAGCGCTCGCGGAGCCGCTTGACCTCAGGCCCCGGCTCGTCGAAGAGGACGAGGCGAGCCGCGACCTCCTCCGTGAACTCCCGGAGGCCGGGGGCGGGGTCCATCGAGGACCGGACGAGGCGGCTGCCCGCTTAAAGGTCTCGGGACGTGTGACGTGGCACGTCACATCGTGTAATACATCACGGATGACAAAAGGAGCCGGGATCCCGCCCCCGGCACGCGCGTTCAACTGCTGGCGTTCAGGTCGACGAAGTCGACCCGATCAGCGGTAGCCGCCGCCGCCGGAGCGGGGGGGGCTGCGCTTCTGGAAGCAGTCGCGGCAGTACACCGGGCGACCTTCCGTCGGGCGGAAGGGGACCTTCGTCTGCTGCTTGCAGTCGGCGCACACGGCGTCAAACATCTCGCGGGGACCGCTCGGGCGGCCACGGAAACCCATCTGATTCACTTTCCTTTGGACCCACTGAAAACCGCGGACGCCGGCGCGAGCCGGCACCCGTAGAAGACACTGAGCTACGCGCAGAGAGAACGCTTTACTATTTCAGCGTTCGCATGGATGGAGGCCACGAAGTGGGGGCTGATGCACAGAAACGAGGAGGGGCCGGGCCCTTGCCCGGCCCCGAGAACGGCGTTACTTCTTCCCGCCCTTCTTCTCGTCCTTCTTCTCGGCCGGCTTCGCTTCGCCCTTCGCGGGCGCGCCACCCTTCGCGGGCGCAGCGCCCTTCGCAGGTGCGCCGCCCTTCTCTCCGAGCTTGCCGCCCTTCTTCTCGCCTGGGCCGGCCGCGGCCGGCGCCGCGGCGCCCTCCACGGGTGCTGCCTCGCCCTCTGCGGGCGCGGCCTCGCCTTCCGGCTTCTCTTCCTTGATCACGCCGCCGACGGCCGCGAGCCGCTTGCCCGTCGCGAGCACGGCGCGCGCCTCCTTCTCGCCGGTCTCGAAGACGACGCGCGTCTTCATCGGGAGCTTCATGTTGGCCTTGCGGAAGGCCTCGAGGATCGCGTACGCGCGCTCGGGCTGGACGCGCGCGGTCATGATCGCCTGGCCGGGCACGACGCGCGCCGCGGTGCCGACGGCCTTGCCGAACGCGCGCCGCATCCCCTGCGAGACACGGTCGGCGCCGGCGCCGGAGGCCTGTTTGTTCTCGCGCACGACCTCGTGCGGGAACACCCGGATCTTCAGGTGGTAGCCCGCCGCGCCGCACTCCTTCACCAGCACGCGGTTCGCGGCGATGCGCGCGCTCTCGAGCGCGTTGTGCACGATGGCCACTTTCCGGTCGGAGAGGAGCGAGGCCTTCACGACGAACGGCGTCGAGATGGCGCCGACGTCGAACTGGACGATGCGCGAGCCTGGGACGCCGCCCATGTACTCGCGGCGGGTGTACGACTGGCCCTTGATGGTCTTGTAGAGGCGACCGGGGCGGATCTTGGCCATGGGCGCCCGCAAGCGCGGCGCGCCTATCAAGCCACCGGCCGGCCCGCCGGCGCCTATTTCACCCAATACGTACATAGGCGTATTGATGGCACGGCAGGTCCAGCTCGCCGACGAGGCCTACGCCCGCCTCTCGGCGCTCAAGCGCGACGGCGAGAGCTTCAGCGACGTCGTGCTCCGCCTCACGCGCCCCAGGAAGGACCCTCGCGGCCTCGCGGGGGCGCGCCTCTTCGAAGGCGACGTCGGGGGCCGGTCCTGATGGCCGTGCTCGATGCGTCGTTCCTCGCGGACGTCGACCGCGGCGACCCCGCCGCCTCGATGCTCCTCGGAGCGCTCGCCGACGAAGGCCGTCCCCTCGTCGTGCCGGCGCCCGTCCTCCTCGCGCTGCTCACCGCGGCGCGCGACCCGGCGCGCGCGTTCGGAGAACTGGAGGCGCGGCTCGACCTCGCGCCGTTCGGGCCGGAGGAGGCCGCGCGCGCCGCCGCGGTCGCGCGCGCGGCGCGGCGCAAGGGCAAGGCGCCGGGGTGGCTCGCGTGCGCGGCCGCGGGCGCGGCGCTGCACCGCGGCGAACCGCTCGTCACAGGCGAGGCGGAGGCGTTCCGCGGCGTCGAGGGCCTCGAGGTCGTGACGTACCGGCGGAGCTGATCCATCCGCTCCGTCGCACGTTCGGGCGCCGCGCCGCGGGGTTCAGCCCCACCATCCGGCGGCGCGTCCGACGACGTACGCGCTCGCGAGGATGATTCCGACGACGACGACCTTGAACGCGAGCTTCATGAACTTCCACGCAAGGATGAGCCCGAGGGCGAGGGCGGCGAGGATCGCCCACCCCTGCCACGTCTGCAGCGAGAGCGCCATGTCACACCAGCCCCTTCGTCTTCGCGCAGTCTGCGCAGATCGACAGGCTCTCTCCGCCCTGCGGGATGCGGTACTTGACCTCGTTCGCGATGATCTTCCGCCCGCACAGACGGCAGAGGAGCATGGGCCCTGCGGCGAACGAGGAGGCGGGTCAAATACCCTCCTCCGACAAGGCCATGGTCCAGGCGCGCCTCGCAGCGCGCGATGAAGGTCGTCGTGGTCGGCGCCGGCTACGTCGGGGTCTGCACCGGCATCGCGCTCGCGGAGCTCGGCCACGACGTGCGCTTCGCCGACGTCGACGCCGCGAAGGTCGACGCGCTGCGGCGGCACGTCGCGCCGTTCCGCGAGCCGGGCGTCGACGAGGCGCTCGCGAGGCTCGCCATCCCCGCGACCGTCGACGTCGCCGGCGCGGTCCGGGGCGCGGACGTCGTCATCCTCTGCGTCGGCACACCCTCGACGAGGGAGGGCGAGGTCGACCTGGGCGCGCTCGAGGCCGCGTCCCGCGCCGTCGGCGAGGCGCTCGCGGGGCGGAGCGACTTCCCGGTCGTCGCGGTGAAGAGCACCGTGCTCCCGGGAACGACGCGCTCCGTCGTGGCCCCCATCGTCGCGGGCGGCAGCGGCCTCGTCCCGGGAACGACGGTCGGCGTCGGGAGCAACCCGGAGTTCCTCGCCGAAGGCACAGCTCTCCGTGACGCGCGCGCGCCGGACCGCATCGTCGTTGGCGCCGACGACCCGCGCACCGCGGAGCGGCTCCTCGCGCTCTACGCGAAGCTCGACCGTCCGAAGGTCGCCGTCTCGACCGAGACCGCAGAGCTCGCGAAGTACGCCTCGAACGCCTTCCTAGCCGCGCGCGTCGCCCTCGCGGACGAGGTCGCGAACCTCGCGAGGGCCGTCGGCGGGGACTCGGTCGAGGTCCTGCGGCTCGTCGGACTCGACGCGCGCATCGGACCCCACTACCTTCGCGCGGGCGCGGGGTTCGGCGGCTCCTGCTTCCCGAAGGACCTCTCCGCGCTCTCGGGCGAGCTCAAGCGCCGCGGCCTCCCTGCGCACGTCGTCGACGCGCTCCTTGCGCACAACGACCGCCAGCCCGTCGAGGTCGTGCGCATCGTCGAGGCCGGACTCGGCGGCCTGCGTGGCCGGCGTGTTGCGATCCTCGGGCTCGCGTTCAAGGCGGGCACGGACGACGTGCGCGAGTCGCGCGCGTTCCCGATCGCGCGGGAGCTGCTGGCGCGCGGCGCGACCGTCATCGCCTACGACCCGCTCGCGACGAGGGCGTTCCTCGACTTCGCGCCGCACGTTGACGGCGCGCCGACGGCCGCCGCCGCGC
>DATDQL010000377.1:0-4694 GCA_035292305.1 Thermoplasmatota archaeon | reverse complement strand
GAGCCGCTTCGGCATGTAGTCGACGAAGTCCTGGAGGTCCTCGAGGAATCCAGCCGGCAGATCGTTCTTGACGCCGCCGATACGGATCCAGTTGTACGTGAGACGCGCGCCGGAGAGCTTCTCGAGGAGCCCGAGGGCGTGCTCGCGGTCGCGCATGCACCAGAAGAACGGCGTCATGGCTCCGACGTCGAGTCCGAACGTGCCGAGCCACAGGAGGTGCGACGCGATGCGGTTCGTCTCGAGAGCGATGACGCGGATGTACTCCGCGCGCTCCGGCACGGTCACGCCTCCAAGGCGCTCGACGGCGTGGCAGAACGCGTGGTTGTTGTTCATGGCCTCGAGGTAGTCGAGGCGGTCCGTGAGGTGGATGAACTGGAGGTAGGAGCCGTCCTCGCCAAGCTTCTCGACGCTGCGGTGGAGGTAGCCGATGACGGGGTCGACCTTCCGGACGACCTCGCCGTCGAGCACGACCTTCAGGCGAAGAACTCCGTGCGTGGACGGATGCTGCGGGCCGATGTTGATGTGCACCAGGCGCTGCGGCGCCCTGACGTTGCCCTCGCGCTCCACGGAGCGCGCGGGCAACATGTCCGCAGGAAGGCTTGGCGTCACCATCCCTTCGCCTCCTCGAAACTGACGAGGTCCTCTCCGTCCTCGCCGATCGCGATGTACTGCTCCTTCGTGGAGTCGTAGTCCTTGAGGAGCGGGAAACCGGTCCACCCCTCGGGCAGGAGCAGGCGCCGGTGGTCGGCGAGACCGTCGAAGTGCACGCCGAACATGTCGTACACCTCGCGCTCGAGCCACACGGCGCCGCCCCAGAGCGACGAGACGGAGGCGACGCGGGGCGCCGCGCGCGAGAGTCGTGCTTTCGCGGCGAGCCACCGCTTGCCCGCGGGGTCGTAGAGCGTGTACACCGCCTCGATGCGGTCCGGCGGATAGTCCGCAGCCGTGAGGAGCGCAAGGTGCACGAACCCCTCGGACCGCGCGGCGGCGAGCACGTCCGCGACCGCGTCCGGCTTCACGACGAGGCACGGCTTGTCCTTCTGCATCACGAGGTCCTCGACCGTGTCGGCGAAGCGCTGCCGCAGCGCGGTCGCGTACGGGAAGGCCAACGCGCTCTCGCGGGCCTTCGCGACCTTGTCCTCCGCGGGCTTCGGCGCCGGAGGCGGCTTGGCCGCCTGGGGCGCCGCTGCGGGAGCGGCCGCGCCCGTCGTGGGCGCGGGCGCCGCGGGAGCGCCCTCAGGCGCGGCCGCGGCCTGCGCCGCCTTGGACTTCTGGAAGTTGTGCCGCGCGACGGCCGCCTTCTGGTTCTTCGTGAGCGTCGCCTTGTCCGCGCGCAGGAGCTCCTCGATCTGCTCCGGCGAATAGTCCGCAGGGTTGCCGCTGTCGGGGAGCGCCATCAGCGGCCACCGCCCGCGGCGGGGGCCGTCCTTGCGCTTGCGCTTGCGCTTGCCCTCGTACCGTACTTCTCGAGACCGGCCGCGAGGCGCGGGTCCGTGCGGATCTTCTCCTGCAGCTTGAGGAGGCCGTCGATGAGCGCCTCCGGCCGCGGCGGACAGCCCGGGACGTACACGTCGACCGGGATGATCTTGTCCACGCCCGCGACCGTCGAGTAGGAGTTCTGATACGGGCCGCCGCACGTCGCGCACGCGCCCATCGCGATGACCCACTTCGGCTCCGGCATCTGGTCGTAGAGCTTGCGGATGCGGGGCGCCATCTTCTTCGTGACCGTCCCCGGCACGATCATGAGGTCCGCCTGCCGCGGCGTCGCGCGGAAGACCTCGCTGCCGAACCGCGAGAAGTCGTAATGAGGACCGAGGACCGCGAACATCTCGATCGCGCAGCACGCGAGGCCGAACGAGAGGGGCCACACGGAGTTCGACCGGGCCCACTTCAGGAGCTTGTCCACGCTCGCGAGGAGGATGTTCGGGTCGCTCTCCTCCGGCGTCGCTGCCATCCGCAGGTCGCCGCCGACGGCGGCTTTCATGGGGCACCTTCGGTGCCAGGGCCAGCGCTGGCGCTGGCGCGAGCGCGAGGGGAGGGAGAGGGCCAAGGGTCAGGGAGCGCCAGGGCGAGGGCACGCGGAGGCCGGAGCGCGTAGGCGCTGGACCTGGCCCTTCCTCGCCCCTGCTCCCGCGGTCCACTCGCGCTTGCGCTTGGCCTTGCGCTCGTCACGCCTGCCACGCGAGCGCCCCCTTCTTCCACGCGTACGCCCAGCCGAGGATGAGCAGGCCCACGAAGATCGCCATCTCGACGAGGCCGAACGCGCCGAGCTCCGTGACGTTCAACGCCCAAGGGATGAGGAACACGGCCTCGATGTCGAGGACGAGGAACACGAGGACGTAGATGTAGTATTGAACGTCGACCGGGCCGCGGGCGGAGCCCTTCGGGACCTCGCCCGACTCGTACGTGGACAGCTTCCCCGGGGTCCTTCGCAGCGGGCCGATGATCCGCGTCAGCGCGAGCGTCGCCCAGATCATCACGAACGCGAGGACGAGCAGGATCGCGATCGGCGCGTAGTCCGCGAGGACGTCCACCATAGGGCCCGACGGCGCGCCCATCGATGGGGTCCTATTTAGGGGTTATGTACCGGCGGGGACGAAGTCCGCGCGGACGCGGAACGCGCCGCGCCGTCAGGTCCTCGAAGACACGAGCGGCCACGAGGACGACGCGCTTCGACGCCTAGGGTCCCGTGAACGGCACCGCGGCGTAGCCGAAGAACACGACGTCCGCCACGTGCTCGTTGCAGACCTCGTCGGGCTCGAGGACCGCGACGGCGGCCTGCGGCCCGAACGTCACGGGATCCGTCACCGCCGCGGGGACGCCGCCGAAGACGAGCGTGCCGCCGAAGATCTCGAGGCCGTCTCCGTAGAAGACGTGCTCGCAGTCGCCCACGTAGTCCGCCGTGGACGTGTCCGTGTTCGACATCCGTCCCGCGCAGACGTCGAACGGCGCGCACGGGGCGAACGCCCCAACGCAGGAGAGCGTGAGGGTGATGTTGATCGTCCCCGGACCCGCGGTCCGCGTGAGCGGCGGCTCGAACCTGTAGCTTCCTTCCGTCGGGAACCACCCGGAGCACTCCACGACCCCCGCCGCGCCCGCCACGGGAACCGAATGCGGCAGGGCGACGGCGAGCAACGCGAGCCCCGTGATGAGAGCCGCCAGCGGAGACCGCGCCACGGTACGCACCCGCGCGCCCATGCCGCCGGGCGGCCTTAAGTATTCTCGGCGGACCCTCTCGCCCGAGGCGCCCTCGATGGGACGAAACCCTTGAATCCGCGCGGTCCGTGGACCCCCCGTGGCGCCGCGGACGCCCCTCCTCGTCGTCGCTCTCCTTGCCGGATGCGCCACCGCCCCCGTCGCCGACCCTGACGCGTCTCCGTTCCCGACCCCCTTTGCGGCAGACTTCCTCGACACGCTCGACCACGACCACCGCGACGCGTCCCTCCACACGCTCGCGGCGGGCCTCGAGCTCGAAGGCTTCCTCGACGCGCGCGACGCGCTCGGCGACGAGAAGGCACGGTTCAGCGACATCGCGTTCCAACCTTGCGCGGCACCGCCCGAGGGCGGAGCCGCGCATCGTTGCTTCGCGGCCGTCGCGCTCAACGGCCGCGCAGGCGGCACCGCCGGCGGCTTCCTCCTCCTCGACGCGACCGACCCGACGGACCTCGTCGTGCTCTCGCGCTACCGCTCCGGCTCGGAAGACAACTGGTACGTCGAGTTCACGCCCGACGGCCGCCACGTGCTCCTCACCGCGAACGGGAACACGCGAGCGGACTCCGCAGCCGCTGCGCTCCTCGAAGACCTCCGCACCGCGACGATCACCGGACCCGCCCGCGGCGTGCACCTCGTCGACGTCACCGACCCCGGAGCGCCACGCCTCGCCGCGTTCTTCCCCGCGGCCGTACGCGCCATCAACGTCGCGCCGTGGACCGCCCGCGACGGCGACGCGTACGTAGCGGTCTCCGTCGTGGAGGACCGGGCCCCGCTCCCGGTCCCGTCCCCGGCCCGCGCCCCGGCCCCGGCCCTTCGTAGCCACGTCGCGATCCTGCGCCTCGACCCCGCGCGCCCCGCGCTCGAAGAGATCGCGCGCTGGAGCCCCGAAGGCGTCGCCGGCCCGACGCACTTCCCGCACGACCTGGAGGCCGCCACCCACCCCTTGACCGACCAGGACATCCTCTACGTCGCGTACTGGGACGCGGGCGCGTGGCTAGTCGACGTGACCGACCCCGCGCGACCCTCGACCCTCGGCCACGTCGACCCCCTCGGCCCCACCGAGCACGTGCACACCGTGAAGGCCCACCCCGGCCTCCTCGCCGGCCGCCAATACGCCGCCCTCGTCCCCGAGACGTTCGCCGGCGAACCCAGCGGCACGCACGCGGTGCTCGACGTGACGGACCCCACGGCTCCCGAGGTCGTCGCCAGGTGGACGCTGCCCGGCGACGTCACGAACGCGGAGAACCTCCTCTTCAGCCCCCACGAGTTCACGCTCCACGACGGCCGCATGTACGCGAGCGAATACCACGCCGGCACGTGGATCCTCGCGTTGCCCGAGCTCGTCCCCGTCGCGACGTGGCAGGCGAGCGCAGGCGATCCCGCTCGAACCGACGATTGGGCCGTGGACGTCGAGACGGCCGTGTGGCGCGACGGATACATCTACGCGGTCGACATGGGAACGGGCGTGCTGGTCCTCCGGG
>DATDQL010000376.1:0-2856 GCA_035292305.1 Thermoplasmatota archaeon | reverse complement strand
CCCGGACGGAGCGAGGGACGAGCGAGGTCGGAGCATGAAGAGGATGCTGCCCCTCGCCCTCGCCATCCTCGGCGTCGTCGCCGTCGCGGCCGCCGTCGTGCGCGGCGAGGCGTCCGTCGGCCTCCTCCTCGTCGTCCCCGTCGTCTGGGGGAGCGGCGGCCTCCTCGGCCTCGGCGTCCTCCTCCTCGCCGCCTCCGCGTTCGCGTGGTTCTCCACGCGTGCGGCGCCGAGCACGGCCGAGTGGGAGGCCCAGCCGGACACGCCCCAGCCGCCGCCCGAGCTCTGGGCTCACGAGGCGCCAGCCGAGCAGCGCGGGACCCGCACAGGGGCCGTCGCCCTCATCGGCCCGTTCCCGCTCGCGTGGGGGAGCGACCGCACCGCGCTCCTCGTGTCGCTCGTGCTCGGGCTAACGATCGCGGTCGTGGTGCTCGTGCTGATGCTCGTGGCGCGGTCCGGTTGACGCGTGCCGGCACGGCGTCGAGCCGCGATGACGCGATTACGCGATGAAACGATGACACAGGACTTCCGCTTCACTTCGTCATCGCGTAGTCGCGTAATCGCGGCAAGACTCGGGAGAGTCCCGAGACTCCAGCGCGCCCAAGCCACGATGACGCGATTACGCGATGGACGAGGACACCTCTTCCTCATCGCGTCCTCGCGTGATCGCGGCAAGTCGCCGCGCGCGCCGCGGAGCCCGAAGGCATTTGACCTGCTTCGCGCGTGCGAGCCCGTGGCCCTCGCGAGCGCCCACCCCGAGGCGACGCCGCCGCTCGTCGCCCACGACGCGCGCACGGTCCTCACGCCGCTCGTCCTCGTGTGCGCGCTCGGTTACTTCGTCGACATCTTCGACCTGCTCCTGTTCAGCATCGTGCGCGTCCCGAGCCTCGTCGCGCTCGGCGTCGCCGAAGCGGACCTGCTGCGCGTCGGCGTCCTGCTCCTCAACGCGCAGATGGCCGGGCTGCTCGTCGGCGGCCTTCTCTGGGGCGTGCTCGGGGACCTGCGCGGCCGCCGCTCCGTGCTCCTCGGCTCGATCGCGCTCTATTCGCTCGCGACGATCGCGAACGCGTTCGCGACGTCCGTGGGCGCGTACGCCGCCCTCCGCTTCATCGCGGGCGTCGGCCTCGCGGGCGAGCTGGGGGCCGCGGTCACGCTCGTGAGCGAGATCCTCCCGAAGGAGACGCGCGGCTACGGCACCGCGGTCATCGCCGGCGTTGGCCTCCTCGGCGCGGTGGCCGCCGCGCTCGTCGGGAGCATGATGACCTGGAACGTCGCGTTCCTCGTCGGCGGAGCGCTCGGCCTCGTGCTCCTCCTCGCAAGGTTCGCCGTCCACGAGTCCGGCATGTACACGCGCTCCGCGGCGACGGGCGCGAAACGCGGCGACCTGCGGCTCCTCGTCGCGTCGCCTCGACGCCTGCGGCGTTACGTCGCGTGCATCCTGCTCGGCCTCCCGATCTGGTTCGTGATCGGCATCCTCGTGACGTTCTCGCCGGAGTTCGCGCGCGCCCTCGGCGTGACCGGCCCCATCCTCGCGGGGACGGCCGTCCTCTTCACGTACCTCGGCGGGGCGATCGGCGACCTCGCGAGCGGCTTCCTCAGCCAACAGTGGAGGAGCCGCGTGCATGCAGCGATCGCGTTCATCGCGCTCACCGCTGCCGGGATGTTCCTGTTCCTGTTCTGGCGCGGCCTCTCTCCGGCGGCGTTCTACCTCGTCTGCTTCGTCTGCGGCGTCGGCATCGGATACTGGGCGGTGTTCGTCACGAACGCCGCGGAGCAGTTCGGCACGAACCTCCGCTCGACCGTGGCGACGACGGTGCCGAACTTCATCCGCGGCTCCGTCGTCCCGTTGACCCTCGCGTTCCAGGCGCTCGCGCTCCCGTTCGGCATCCTGCGCAGCGCGCTCGTCGTCGGCACCGCGACGCTCCTCGTCGCGCTGCTTGCGGCGCGGACGCTCGAGGAACCGTTCGGGAAGGACCTCGACTTCGTAGAATCCTAGGGCGCCGGCCTACCCGGGCGTGCCCGTCGTCGCGCCCGTCGTCGCGTTTGCCGCGCGGAACTCGTGCAGGATCCACCCGACCGAGGCGGCGCTCATCACAGGGTAGCCGATCGCCTGCAGCATCTCGCTCGGCGTCCCTCCGGTGAGAAAGATGAACGCGTGCGCCGCGAACGGCACGGCCGCGGCGGCGCCGAGAAGGCGCGCCCAGATCGGGTAGCCGGCGGGCAGGGAGATCATGAGGAAGGCGGGCACGTAGAAGAGCGCGCCCGCGGAGAACGAAGCGGCGTACCCGGCCGTGCCGGGGAGCCCTCCCGCCCAGAGCACCATCTCGGCGACGACGAAGACCGCGAACCCGCTCGCGACGATGGGTCGCCCGGCCCGGACGTTCCGGAGCGCGAGCAGGGGTCCGGCGACGACGAGCCCGACGCTGCTCACGGCCCACATCAAGGTCTGCAACGGCCCGGGCGTGACGATGCCGCCTCCGATACCGAGGACGATGCCGACCGCCATTCCGATCGCGATGACCCAGCGCTCCATGCGACCCGAACGCACGAGTCGGCGCATCAAGCCACGGCGTCGCGCTTATGTACCTGCGGTGGGGACTACGGGCCCGTGCCCGAGTCCTCGACGGAGCTTGCGCCGGCGTCCTCGCCCGAGCCCCTGCCCGAGCCCGCCGCCGAAGCGGTCGCGTCCACCTTCGAGACGCGCGTCCGCGCCGCCCTGGAGCGCATCCGGCCCGCCGTGCAGTTCGACGGCGGCGACCTCGACCTCGTCGAAGCCGTCGAGGAGACGGGCTCCGTGCGCATCGTGATGCAAGGCGCGTGCGTGGGCTGCGGCATGTCGCAGGTGACGCTGCAGCTCGG
>DATDQL010000375.1:0-2617 GCA_035292305.1 Thermoplasmatota archaeon | reverse complement strand
GCGCGGCGGCGGTCGGCGTCGTCCTGATGCTGCATTTCACCGGCATGTTCGCCCCGTCGCTCCTCGTCGGCCGTCTCGCCGACCGCGTCGGACGCCGGCCGACGATCCTCGCGGGCCTCGCGACGCTCGCGATGGGCGGCTTCGTGTGCGCTCTCCCGTGGGGCGTGCCCGGGCTCGCCGCGGGGCTCCTCCTCATCGGAACCGGCTGGAGCCTCGCGTTCATCGGCGCGACCGTCCTCCTCGCCGACGCCGTCCCGGTCGCAAGGCGCGCGCGCACCATCGGACTTGCCGACCTAGTGACGTCTCTCTTCGCGGCCGGGGTGACGGCGCTTGCCGGCCCGTGGTTCGCTGCGAACGGGATCGCCGGGCTCGGGATCGCGGCGGCCGCGCTCGTCGCGCTGCCTGCGATCGCGGTCGTCACGATGCGCGCGCAACGCCCCGCCGCCGCGGGGTGAGCCGCTTCAGCGCTCGCCCGTCGTCGGGTCGATGACCGTCTCGATGCGGGTCACGCCGTTACAGGGGAACCCCGCGAGGCGTGCGTGCTCGCGGATCATGTCCTCGTTCGGTGCGATGTAGACGCAGTACGTCTTGCCGTTCACGACGTAGCTCTCGAGCCATTGGATCTGCACCCCGAGATCGGCGAGGACCGAGTTCGAGCGACGCGCGATCGCACGTATCCCGTCGCGGTCCATCTTCTCGATGCCCGGGATGTGGCGCTCGATGAGGAATTTGGGCATCTGGTCAGTCTCGGATTCCCCACGGCGGTCGAGGGAGATAATCCTTGAGGCCTCAGGCAACCTCGCGGGGCCGCAATCCGAGCATGTCCTTGTGGACCTGCTCTCCGTAGTCTGTCACAACCACGTTCCCGCCGAGTTGCAGGTCGTCCGCCGCGGTCTGGAGGCGTTCCACGACCTGCGCGCGCGCTCGACGACCTTCCTCGTCGCGAGATTCCCCGCCCGCGACGAGCTTGCGGTGGAACTCGACAAGCCGTTGGATCCGGGTCGCGTCGTCGAAGAAGCGTGTGAACGTCACCCGTTCGTCGATCGTCGGCGCGCGGCCGAGGAAATCGTGACGTGTTGCGTCCCACACCGCGGTCTCCATGGCGACGCCGAGGAGGAACGGGTCCTCGGACGACGCCGTGAGCCGCTTGAGCCGCTTCGCCTCGGACACATTGCGGACGACGCTACCGAGGATCGCGACGCGCGCGTCGTGAAGGTGCCGCGCCTCCTCCGCGGCGCGCACCCGTCCTTGGCGCCGCTCGCCGGCGTGATCCACGACGAGAGCGAGCAGCACACCTGCGAAGACGCCGAGGATGCTCGCGACGAGCTCGGTGATGAGGTCCGGGCCGACGAGGGCCACGACGGTCGAGCGGTGGGCGCCGTCATAGAGCATGCGGTCCGCGACGCAGGCCCGGCGGGCGCCGAACGGGGTTGGCCGGGGGTCCTTGACGCACCTCCGAGCCCGTGGCGACGACCGAGGTCGCAGGGATGTCCATCCGCTCGTCCACGGCCATCGACGTTGACGGCCATGCGACGACGTTCGGGGCGGAGCTTCGAACGCTCACGACGACGGGGGCACTGCGACCGCGGCCGTGTCGCGTTCGATCTCCCGCGCTTCCGTGGCGGTGAGCCCCAACTGATCCTGGAGCCGCGCGAGCATGTCGCGCTCGCGCTCGGAAACGACGCCGTCCTGCAGCGCGGCCTCGACGGTCGCACGATACACCTCGCGCTTGCGGACCGTCCGGTACTCGTCGGTGTCGCGGACCGCGGGCATCGCGGCATCCGCGAACCGGTCGGCCGCGCGTTCGAGCGGACGGAGGGCGAAGAACAGCAGCCCGACCGCAACGCCCCCGACGAGCGCGCCGTACCGCTGCAGGTATTGCTCAGCGACGGCCGCGACGACGAAGAACGCCGCCAAGAACACCCCGACGAGCGTGCCGCGGCGCAAGGTCCACTTCAGCTTCAGGTCGATGTCGAAGAGCTGTTCCTTCAGCAGCGCATAAGCGAGGACGGCGACGTACGCGCCGACGCCGCCAATGGTGAAGAGGGACCAGAACGAATCGAACGACGCCGGAGTTCTCGCGAAGAGTTCGTACACGGCGCGACCGAACGAGACGATGAGGACTGCGTCGCGGATGCCGAACGCCACGAGATACGTCCTCGCCCGGCGCCGCGCGATCGGCGAGGCCGCGCGGCGCCACGCGTCAACGGCGGCGACGAGCCCGAACGTGAAACATAGCGTCATCGAGGTCCAGAGGAGCACGAGCCACGGACCGGCGCTGCCGAAGATCGGGTAGTACTCGTGACCGGTGTACGAGGCGCCGAGGAGGACCGTCGTCGGGGCCACGACGACCACGGCGGCCGCGACCCCGCACAGGCCGAGGACCACACGTCGCCCGAGACGCGATCGGAACGGTCGCACGAGCGGCGTGTCGAGCGCGATCCCGACAAAGACGAGATACGCGGAGAGGACGCCGATGTCCGCGACGAAGTGGACGACGACCCATGCGTAGGCCGCGTCGAGCGAGTCTGTGAGCTGCGCCCCGACGAGCGCGCCCCAGTCGATGGCATCCGCGGCGAGCAAGAGCGCGAGGGCGCGATTCACAGGCCGCCGCGGG
>DATDQL010000374.1:0-2109 GCA_035292305.1 Thermoplasmatota archaeon | reverse complement strand
CGGCTTCGCAGCCGGTCCGCGGCGGAACGCTCAAGCGCTCGCGCCGGCGTTGCATCGCGGGTGTCATGCGCGCCGCGCTCGTCACGCTCGTCCTCGTCGCGGCACCTGTCGCGGCGTGGGTGCCCGAGGCCGAGGTCTGGCTCGATGCGTCCGGCCATTTCCGCACGGGCCTCGTCGCCGTCGGCGTCGGCGCGGTCGACGACGGCGCGCCGATCCCGTCGGTGGGTGTCGGGGAGATGAATCTCCACCGCGAGCAGTTCTCGGTGAACGCCTGCCACCGCGACCTCCTGCTCGATCTGCACTGGACGCCGTCGAACGTGACGGCCGAGGCCGATGGCCGGGCGGTGACGATCCCGTTCACGTTCCGTGCCGAGCTCGTCGCGCAAAACGGCACGAAGCTCGCCGGCATCGACGTCGCGGACCCCGCGTACTCCTGGCCCCTCGCCACGGTGCGGGAGGCCGGGACGTACGTCCTCGACCTCTACTTGCGCACAGGCGCGGAGGTCGACTGGGACGTGCGCGTGCGGGGGCTTCCCGCGGTCGGGGAACCCACGTGCCTCGACCGCGTGCTCATCGCCGAGGTCGAGGCCAATCCCGCTGGCGCGGACGCCGGCCACGAATGGGTCGAGCTCTGGAACCCCGGCATCTACGCGGTCGAACTCTCGGAGTGGACCCTCACGGCGACGCACGGGGTGCCCGCCTCGCTCACGTTCGCGAAAGGCACGGCGCTCGCCGCCGACGAGCGCGCGGTCGTCACGTTCCCGACGCAATTCGTGGACAACGGCGGCGAGGTCCTCGTCCTCACGGACGCGGGCGGCGCCGAGCGCGACCGCACCCCGGCGCTCACGGACACGCGGGACGACGACCGCACGAACCAGCGGTTCCCCGACGGCGCCTGGGGCTTCGCCCCTGGCACCCCCGGCGCGCCCCCGTGATCATTGAGGGGGCCCGGCGGGATAGTCCGTCGAGGCGGTCTCGTAGTGCGCGGAGTGCCGTCTCGCGTCGAACCACATGGCGATCAGCACGACGCCGGTCGCGATGAGGAAGAGTCCGAGGATCCAAGCGACGAGCTCCGGGAAGACGATCACGAGCACGCCGAAGACGACCATCGACACCGCGAGGAACGCCGCCGCCTCGTGCCCGCTCGAGGCGGTCGACATCCAGCGATCCAAGGGGGAGACCATGGCGCGCGCGAGCCGACGCGCACGAATCAAGGTTGTCGGACAGGTTCCGAAGCGCGCTCGCGCGAGCGTGCAAGACTCGCCGCCCCGACTCCGAACGCAGCAGCCGTCCCTGCCATGTGAGGGAGCAGTCCGGGGTACGCGACCCCGACCTCCACCGCGACGACGCCGAACACGGCCAGAACGCCTGCCGCCTCGCGGCGCGTGTACGCCCTCATCGCATCTCCTTCACGCGCCGCGTGCAAGTAGGCTTCCGAACGAGGTTCAAAGGGTGTCGGGTGTCCGGAGGATCCGGAAACCCTCGAGCTTTTCCTCGGATCCATCCGGTGTCTCGGAGAGGCCGCTCACGCGGGCGAGGGGCGGCCCGCGCCAGCACCATCGGACGATCGCGCCCACGGCCTCCGCCGGCCCTTCGAACATCGCCTCGACGCGGCCGTCCGGGAGGTTCCGCACCCACCCTGCGAGTCCGAGCTCCTCCGCGCGGCGTCGCGTCGCATCGCGGTAGAAGACGCCTTGGACGTGACCGCTGACGAGCACGTGGACGCGCGGCATCGTGGCGCGGTCGAAGGCGCGACGAGGGCTTCCCGTTTTCGACCGACCGGCGGTACGCAGCGACGCAGAGCTAGCGGAACCGGCGGGCTTCGCGGTGTACCCGGGCCATGATGGGCGACGCAGAGGACGGTCGGGCCGCTTTCGCTGTGCGTAAAGCAGCGATGACGCGACTACGCACTGACGCGATGGTCACGGGGCAACGGACAACCGACAAAGGACAAAGGCGGGGCCAACGGGCCAATGGGAGACGGGTCTGCCCTTTGTCCTTCGGCCCGTTCCTTGTCCTTTGTCCGCTGTCCCTTGTCCTTCAGCGGCGTCGCCGCGCACCGTCGGGCGCGGCTCACTCCCACCCGCCCAACGTCGTCTGCGGCTCCCG
>DATDQL010000373.1:0-8924 GCA_035292305.1 Thermoplasmatota archaeon | reverse complement strand
CGCCCGCCGCCGCGCGCTCGATGCGCAGCGCCTCCGGCGCCGGGATGCCGAGCTCGTGCTGCAGCGTGGCGAGCACGTCGCGCTCCATCTCCGTGATGATGCCGTCCTGGAGCGCGCTCTCGACGGCGGCGCGGTACACCTCGCGTTTGCGGACCGTTCGGTACTCGTCCGTGTCCTGCACGCGCGGCATCGCGGTGTCCGCGAGCCGGTCCGCCGCGCGCTCGATGGGGCGGACCGCGAAGAGGAGGAGGCCGACCGCGACGCCGCCGACGACCGCGCCATGCCGCTGCAGGCATTGCTCGGCGACGACTGCGATCATCTACGCCTTGAGTCGGCGAAGATGAGGGCCGCAACACCCGACGTCGCGAGGCCGGCGGCGATGTTGCGAGGGCTTAGACGTTCCAGGAGGGCGTTCACGCCACCCCCTGTGCGCCGACCGCGTTTCGCCCAGGCGACCGACCCGACGCCCGCCCAGGCCCGCATGGATATCGCCTGCACCTTCGGCGAGGCTATTAGCGCGAAGCGCATGCTTGCCGACCGTGCCCCGCCTCCCTCCCGAACGTGTCCGTGCCATCGAGCACGCCGAGGAGGTGGAGGACGACGAGACACTGGACAAGCTCCTCGCCGAGGAGCGCCGCGAGCGGGCCGAACTCGAGATGGCGCCCGGGTGGGAGGAGGATGTCGAGTCGCGCCTCAGCGACGTCCTCGCGCGCGAGGGCCGCCGACGCAAGGACGCTTCGGACCGCAAGACCGTCGACGAGGTCTTCGACCGGCAGACCCTCCTGACGCTCTACAAGCTCATCTCGAGCGGCCTGTTCGAGACGCTCGACTACCCCGTCTCGACGGGCAAGGAGGCGAACGTGTTCCACGCCTCCACGAAGGAGGGCGGCAGCCTCGCGGTGAAGATCTTCCGCACGAACACCGCGACGTTCCGCAGCTTCATGACGTACATCTCGGGCGACCCGCGCTTCGCGAGCGTGCGCCCGAACCGGCGCGACATCGTGCACGCGTGGTGCCAGAAGGAGTACAAGAACCTGCAGCGGATGCGCGAGCACGCGATCCGCGTCCCGAACCCGGTCGCGTACCTCCACAACGTGCTCGTGATGGAGTTCATCGGGACCGCCGGCACGCCCGCGCCGCGCCTCCGCGACAAGGCGCCGTCCGACCCGAAGGCGGCGTACGGGACGCTGCTCGCGATCATGCGCAAGACCTGGACCGAGGCTGGCCTCGTGCACGGCGACTTCAGCGAGTTCAACGTGCTGAACCTCGACGACGAGATGGTCGTCATCGACGTCGCCCAGGCCGTCCTGAAACGGCACCCGATGGCGCGCGAGCTCCTCGAACGCGACGTGCGGAACTTCTCCCGCCATTTCCGCAAGTACGGGATCCAGACGGACGAAGCCGCCCTCGTCCTCGCCCTCGCGCCGCCCCGGGCCCCGGAAGACCGTGCGAAACGCTAAATCCGGGAACGGATTGCCCTCGTCCTGCCCGTGACCGTCCATTCCTTGAAGCTCCCACGCGAGCGCGTCGGCGCGCTCGTCGGCCCGCACGGGGCCGTGAAGATCGAGATCGAGCAGCGCGCGGGGGTCGCGCTCGAGGTCGACTCCGAGAGCGGCGAGGTCACGATCGACGACGCCAAGGCGTTCGAGCCCGTGCTCGCGCTGAAGGTCCGCGACGTCGTCCGCGCCGTCGGGCGGGGCTTCGCACCGGACAAGGCGTTCCGGCTCTTCCAGGACGACGTCTACCTCGACATCATGGACCTCACGGAGTTCACGCGCGGCGACGCGAAAGACCTCGAACGCGTGCGCTCGCGCCTCATCGGCACCGGCGGCAAGACACGCACGTCCATCGAGGAGGCGAGCGGCGCCAACGTCTCCATCTACGGGAAGACGGTCGGCCTGCTCGGCGAGATCGAGGAGATCCAGATCGCGCGCGAGGCCGTCGAGATGATCCTCGACGGCGCGCCGCACACTGCCGTGTACAAGTTCCTCGAGCGCCGCCGCAAGGAGCTGCGGCTCCACGACCTCGGGTTCTGACCGCGCCGCGCGCCGGGCGGACGAACGGCGTGTCGGGATTCGACGGGTTCATGGCGCCTCCGGACGTTGCATCCGCGTGCGCGCGCCCGTGCTCGTCGCTACCCTCCTCGCGGTCCCGGCCCTCGCCGGCTGCCTCGCGAAGCAGTTCGGCGAGTGCGAGCCCTCCACGACGGGCGACCTCCCGCTCGAAGTTCGCGTCGTACGGGACCGGACCAATGCGTCGCTCCCGGGCGCCTGGGTCTACGCCTTCGAGGCGCGCGACTTCAAGGCCGAGGGGGAGACGGCCTGCTCCGGCCCCACGGACGCCGACGGGCGCGCCACCGTCTCGGTCGGTGCCGGCGTGTGGCGCGTCTTCGCGCTGAAATCGGACGAGGCGGACCCGGAGTGCGGGACGAGCGCGTTCCGGTACGTCGGGATGCCCGGCAACGAGACCCTCGAAGTCCGCGTCCTCGACGGCCCCGTCGTGTGCCCGCGTGATTGAGCGCCGTCCCCGAACCGCGAGCGCCGCCGACACGCAACCTCCAAGCGGTCGCCCGCTCCCTCCGCCCCGTGCGCCGCGGCCGGTCACCCGACGTCACCCCGGACGAGCTGGGAGCCCTCCACCGTCGCCCTGCGCCCTCAGGGTGGCGCCGCCTCCTTCGGCCCGGGGCGGACCGCGATCTCGACCGCATCAGCGTGCGCGTGCGCGGCGATCTCATCGGCGGCACGGTCGTGCTGCGCGCGAGCGTCCCGGGAGAGGCCATCGTCCCGCGCGTGGAGACGCGGCCTCGCAAGGACGGCGTCGTCACGGTGCGGCCGGTCGGCCGGCGACGCATCGTCGATGCCTACGCGTCGTTCGTCGCCTCCGTGGGCCTGCGTGTCGCGCTCGACGCCCTCGCCCGCACGGAGGCCGTGCGCGCGATCGTGCACGTGGAGGCAAGGACGCTCGATCCGGCGACGGGCCTCCTCTCCGACCGGCCGGTCCTCTCTGTCCTCGTGCCGCGCGCGACGACGCGCGAGGTCGACGTGACGCGCCTCGACGCGCTCTCGGCGCTGCGCCTTTTCGTCCACGAGATCGACCACCACCCCGAGCACGGCCTCGGCCCCGTGCGACGCCTGCGGCCGGACGAGCTGCCAGAGGGGCCCTAGGAACCTTCTTGGGCGCCGCTCCTCATCCGACCGCATGCGTGGCGTCGCGCTCGCGCTGCTCCTTCCCGTCGCGGCGCTCGCAACCGGCTGCCTTGCGCCTGGCATCGACGAGTGCGCCCCGAACCGTCTCGGCGACGTCCCGCTCGAGGTCATCGTCGTGCGCAACGAGACGGACGAGCCCGTCGCGCGCGCGTGGGTCCGCGCGCTCGAGGTGAAGGCCGCGCCGACCGGCGCCGAGTTCGCGTGCGAGTCGACGGACGATGCGGGCAAGGTCACGCTGCGCGTGATCGAAGGCACCTGGCAGGTCTCCGCGACGAAGCGGACCGACGACGACCGCTCGTGCGCGTACGAAGATTCCGAGACCGTGGACGTCCCCACGGCAGGCACGCTCGAGATGCGCCTCGGCGAGGACCGCAAGGTGTGCGCGTAGTGCCGCTTCTACAGACGTTGTAGAGGAAGCGGCACTCGGCGCGCGAGGCGGCCCGAAGGGCCTTTGGCCCTGCGAAGCAGGGCGCCGAGCGCGCATCGAACTTGACCCGAGGTTGGCGCGCGAAGCGCGACAACCTCGGTGGAAGCGGCACTTTCACGCGTCAGGACGCCTGCGTCTCCTTCGGCTGCGGCGGAACGAGACCTTCGCGCCACACCTGCTCGATGCGCGTGGCGAGCGAGGGGCCGAGGAGGCCCCGGAAGTCCGCGCTCGTGGCCTCGCGGTGCACGAACAACCACGTCAAGCGCGCGTGCTCCTCGGCGTTGATCCCGAGCGGTTTCCCCTTGCGGCCGTGGTCCTCTACGTCCGCGGGCCCGCGGATGACCTTCGGTGGGCGGTCGCGCATGTGCATCCCCGATGGCCAGAGGCGCGCGCGCGGCGATGACGGTTTCGGTCTGCGCCGGAGCGGTCACCGTACGTGACCTGGCAAGGCCGCGGTGGTGCTGGTGCGGGCGGCCAGGTAGCCCTAACCACCAAGACACCAAGGCACAAAGACTTCGGGAGCTGCCCCGGATGCGGGACGACGTCGATCCCTTGGTGCCTTGGTGGTTCCGTCCGTCGACCGCGCGCCGCAAACCGAAATCCGGAAGTAGCCTCGCCGCGCTCAGCCGGGCTCGGGATGCACTGACCATGAAGCTCCTAGCCACCGACCTCCGCGGCAAGACCGTGATGAGCGACGAAGGCCTGATGCTCGGCCGCCTGCGCAACATCACGACCGACGAGAAGACGGGCGACCTCACGGACGTCCTCGTCGAGCCCGGCGAGGACGTGGACCCCCGCCTGTTCCGCCGCGACCAGCGCGGGTACCTCGTCTTCCCCTTCGAGAACGTCCGCTCCGTGCGCGACGTCATCGTCGTGAGCACGGTCAACGCGACGTACTGAGGTGGCGGGATTGCGCATCGCGCACCCCCGTCCGCCACGCCTCACGTCCCTCGGCGTCCAGCGGTTCGAGCCCGGGCTCGACGCCGCCTCCTGAACCGGGCCCGAACGACGAGGGGGGCGGGCCGTGCTTCCCCCGGGTCTTCTACGGCTGTTCCGCCAGGGTCAAGCCTGGGCCGAGGAAGCCCCTTTTCGCTTGACGCGCCTGCTCGTCGTCCGCCACGCCCGGACGGCTCTCAACGCGCAGGGGATCCTCCAGGGTCCCTGGCTCGACCCGCCTCTCGACACCGTCGGCCGCATGCAGGCCCTCCTCCTCGGCCAGAGGCTCGCGGCGACGCCGTTCGCCAGCGTCTGGTCGAGCCCCCTGCGACGCGCGGTCGAGACCGCGGAGCCCGCGGCCCGCGCGTCCTCCGCCGCCTTCTACGAGGACGACCGCCTGCTCGAGATCGACTGGGGCGATTGGAACGGGCTCCGCAAGGACGGCCCCCTGCTCCGCGACGTCGACGCGCTCGCGCGTCGGTGGGCCGCCGGCGACCTCGACGCGCGGCCGCCGCGCGGCGAGTCCGCGGCCGAGGCCCTCGGCCGGGCCCGCGCCGCCGTGCGCGACGCGACGCGCTCCGCCCCCCGAGGCTCCGACGTCGTCCTCGTCGCCCACGGCAGGCTGAACCGCCTCCTCGTCTCCTGGCTCGCGCACGGCGACGCCTCGCAGCAGGACGCCTTCCCCGCGTCGAACGCGGGCCTGACAATCCTCGCGCGCGAGGGCCGACGATGGCACCCCGAGCGCGTCGATTGCCGCGCGCACCTCGACGACGCTCCACAGAAAGCCGGATATCGCGGCAGAGCCTCCGGCGCGCCGTGCGCCTCTACGTGATCCGCCACGGAGAGACGGACCTCAACGTCTCGAAGCGGATCCAGGGCCCCCTCCTCGACCCCCCGCTGAACGCCCGCGGGCGCGCCCAGGCCCAAGCCCTCGCCCGGCGCCTCGCGCGCGACGCGACGCTCCCCCGGCCCGACTTCCTCCTCTCGAGCCCCATGAAACGCGCCGCCGAGACCGCCGAGGCCATCGTCCGCGCGGCCTCGGTCCCCTGGGAGGTCGACGAGCGCCTCATCGAGTTCGACTGGGGCGTCCTCAACGGCATGGTGGACGAAGGCGCGACCCACCAGGTCCTCCGCCGCCACGTCCTCGCGTGGGCCGACGGCGACGTCGACCAGGCGCCCGACGGCGGCGAGAGCCCCCGCAGGGCCGCGGAGCGTGCGCTCGCCGCCCTGCGCCCGCGGATGGACATCGTGCGACCCGACGGCGTCCTCGCGGTCGTCGCCCACGGTCGCCTCAACAAGATCCTCCTCGCGCAGATGGTCCACGGCGCTCCCGCGCGGCAAGAGGAGATCCACCAGCACAACGCGGCGATCAGCGTTCTCGAGGAGACGCGGACCGGGTGGAGGGTCCTCATCGCGGACGACTACGCGCACGCGAAGAACCTGGAAGGCGAGGAGACGGTCTGAGGCGCGCGGCGCCGGACATGGGGCATCCACGATCAGGGGCGGGTGCTAGGACGGTCGACCCTGGGCGTGCGGGCGACCGCCCTAGCACCCGCCCTCGGATCCGAACGTGTCATCCTTCCGCCGCGCGATCGCGAGCCCCAACCCGCCCGTGCCGCGCCGCGATCGTCACGGGCCCCCGTCCGCAGCGTCGCGGAACTCGGTAGCCTACCACCCGCTCGACCTGCCCACGCGCAGGCGGCTCGTGGCCAAGTCTCGCGTCCTACCGTCCACTCGACTTCCCCCCGCGCCCCGTCGAGGCTCGCGGGGCGAGACCTCGCGGCCTACCGCCCGCTCGGTCTCCCCACGTACCCCTTCCTCAGCCGCCCGGCTTCGCGCCAGTACTTGTAGAGGTACGGGCCGTGCGGGCAGCCCTTGCAGGCTTTCCCGCACTTGACGCGCTCGAGGCGGTACGTGACGGTGCCGCCTTTCCGGTCGGTGACCGTGGCCGCGAGGCGCTCGCCGCGCGAGACGACCCGTTCGGCTTCCTCGTCCGTGACGAGGACCGCGTCGATGTGCTCGGCGAGGGCCCGGAGGTCCCTCTCGGGAAGCTGCGCGAGGATGTCCTTCACGCGGTCGAGCACGCGTGCGGAGAACGCGATGCGGAGCCATAAGAGGCGGTGTTCGCGCGGACGACGCGGGTTCCGGGCGTCGGGACCGGGGGCCGGGACCGTTCGCCGGGACCGGGAACGGGATCGGGAACGGACGCCGGGAACGGGACCGGGCTTCGGGACCGTTCGCCGGGAACGGGAACGGGACCGTTCGCCGGGAACGGGAACGGGCTTCGGGACCGTTCGCCGGGACCGGGAACGGGATCGAGAACGGACGCCGGGAACGGGACCGTTCAACGGTCTGCGCCGCGGCCCGGCGCGCGTCCTGCGCGCGGGCGGCGCGGGGACGCGGCCGCCCGTTCCGCTCGCTGGACTACAAGAAGTCCGTCAGCCTCGCCTTCTTGACGCGGTCGTTCTGGAAGAGCGACTCGATGCTGTCCTCGATGTGCTCGATGCGCTGACGCACGTAGGGGTTCACTCCGTATCGCTCGCAGATCTCCTTCGAGACTTCGAGGTACTTGCGCACGCTCGCCTCGTACACGGTCATCGTGAGGTTCGCCTGCCCGCACTTGTGGCACTTGCCCGAGAGCGGGATGCGGCGGAACTTCGCCCCGCATTTCGTGCATCGGACCTTCTGCTTGCTGAACGCCTTGAGGTTGCCCATGAGGTCGGGCAGGAAGTGGGAGCCGATGACGCGCGCGGCGACGTCGGGGGCGTCCACGGCGCGGATCTTCGCGCCGAGGTCGAGCTGGGCCGTCATCTTCGTGAGCATGTCGCCGATCGTCTTGTAGGCGGACGCGGACGGCCCGGCGGCGATGTCCCGCGTGTCGTGCGTGAACCCGAAGCCTTCGTACTGACCCTGCCTGCCGAGGCGCTTCGAGACGGAGTCGATGAGGTCCGTGACTTCGCCGGGCTCTGGGTGCCGGCACGTCGCCTCGAAGAACTCGAGCGGGTAGCGCCACATGACGTCGACGTTGTGGGCCTCCTTGTCGACCTCGCTCGGGTCGAGGCGGAGGGTGAGGGTGAGCGGCGCATCCATGAGGCCGCCGCGCGAGGACGGCAGGTAGGAACGCGAGAAGTTGAGGAGGCCGTCGAGGAGGAGCATGACACAGTCCTCGTCGCCGTCGCAATTCCGCCGCTTTGCCGCGTGGAAGAACGGGTGTCCGAATCCGGCTTGCGCCGTGGTGTGGCCGATGACGCGGCAGAGCACGCCGCCGCTCGTGTGCGGGGCGAGACCGACGAAGAGCTGCCCGACGAGGTCCTCCTTCCTCTCGCAGTTGTAGTAGGGCTTGAACGCGTAGAATCGGACGAGAAGGTCGTCGACGTAGCGCGAGGCCTTGAGCATGTACTCGAGGCACGTCGTGGACACGACGATGTCCTGCGGGAAGAGCTCGAGGACCTGGTCGTCGCGCTCGAGCGGGGCCCCGTGCGCGTCGTGCGTGTAGCCGAACTCGCGCAGGCGCGCGACGGGAGTATGGATCTCCGCAGGGCGGAAGTGCGTGAGCGTCACGTCCGTCATGTCGAAGCGCGCCGTCCCGTCCTTGAACATGAAGACGCCGTGGATCGCACGCAGGTACCCCTTCTCCAACGGCTCGGGCGTCTTGCGCGCGGAGATGAGGCCTTGGACGCCTTTCACGGACTCGGGGAGCCGGTCGAGGCCGAGCCCCTGCCGGGCGCGCTCCGTGAGGGCCGGAAGGTCGACGCGCTGCGGCTCGATGCGGGGCCGTGGTCCTTCGCCGCGCGGAACGACGGGTTCCGTGTGCACGCCGCGTCCGTCGGGTTGCCTGCAGCGCGGACACACGTTGAGGATCGTCTTGTCCCGACACTGCGGGCACTGCCGCGTTCCCACTTCGACGTCGACCGGACCGGCCTTCGCGGCCTCGGACACGAGCCGTTGAGGGCCTCCCTGGTTGCCGAGCGGGAAGAGGACGTGCACGGGCGGGCTCATCTTACGCTCCGCGGCCTTTTCGGGGCGGCCCATGCGCGCGCCGATCCGTGCCGGAGCGCGCTCGCGCACCCGCACGCCGGCGAGCCGGCTCACGTACGCGCACGTGTCCTCGCCGGGGACGGCGTCGAGCGGCTGGATGCGCACGAGCTTTCCGTCCGGCGCGCCGTCGAGGCCGAGCGCGCGCACGAGCGCGTAGGAGTGGCGGCCTACGAGGACCTCCGGCCCCAGGATCCCGGTCGCGTCGCCGCCCTCCCCGGCCCGGGGCCGGAGCTCGTGGAGCGCTCCGAGGACGATGAGCGTCTCCTTGGTCAGGGGGTCGTTCGCGAGCACGAGGCGGTCGCCCTCGAGGCGGCCGG
>DATDQL010000372.1:0-2176 GCA_035292305.1 Thermoplasmatota archaeon | reverse complement strand
CCCTCCGCGTTCTCCGTGTGAGATGGTGGCGAGTCCTTCAAGGATCGGCGGTGTCAAGGCCCGGCCCGGGCACGATGTGGAACGCCGTCGTCGCGGCCTCGTTGTTCGCCTCGTCCGTCTCCGCGACGTACCCGCCCGTGTCCGCGCGGACGCGGACCGGGAAGGTCCCGTAGAGCCGCAGCGCGCCGTCCCACGCGAGGACGCGCGTCTTCTCTGCGTACCCCGGGATGCCTTCGCCGTACGTGGCGAACTGCCGCCACGTGCCCTTGTGCTGGTACTCGAGGCGGACGGTGAACGGCGAGGTCTCGTCGTTCCCGTCGTTGTAGAGGACGACCGTGATCTTCGGGTCGTTGAGGCCGGAGGTCGATGACGTGAAGGAGCGGACCTCGATGTCGTAGAAGGCGGGGTTCGACGCGCGGAAGCCGCGGCTGATCAGGGAGACGATCCCGTCCGCGCCCGTGACGCGCAGGTAGAGCACGTGGTCGCCGTTCGCGAGCTTCACGGTGTCGAGCGGCGACGACCACCCTCGCGTGGTTCCGGACCCCGTGAGCGTCGCGGTGCGCCACGCGGATTGAGCGTCGACGGCGACTTCGACCTTCGAGATCCCGCCGGTCCACGTCGCCGTGCCGCTGAGCGTCGCCGTCCCCGAAAGCGTACCGCCCGAGACCGGGCTCGCGATCGCAGCCGACGGCCCGAGGACGCGCACGACGCCGCTCATCGTCCAATGGTAGCCGCAGCGGTACGTCATGTTCCCGGGGGTCGTCCACGAGCGCGAGCACGGCGCGGCGCAGCCGGTCCCGACATCCGGCTCGAAGTAGTGCTCGCCGATCTGGTTCGTGAAGCTCACGGTGTCGCCGGTGTTCACGACGAGGCTGCTCGGCGTCCAGTACATCGTCCAGCATCCGAACTCGCCGCAGTCCGTGATCACGCCCTTGACGGTGTACGAAGCCGCCTCCGCGCTCGGCGCAGGGTCCGCGAGCGGCAGCGCGTCGAGGATCGGCGCCGGGAGCACGAGCGGGGCGGCCAGGAGGGCCGACGCGAGGAGCAGGGCGGCGCGCACGCTGCGCGAGCGACGAGGAGGTGCATAAGGATTCGAGGCGCAGGCAAGGAAAGGACTGCACCTCTCGCGGGGCCGCCGGAGCTGCGGGAGCGCAGGTCATGCTCCACGAAGACGCGAAAACGCGGATCTCGGGGGGTGTTCGTGTCTTCGTGTATCCGTGGATGGAACCGTTCGACGGATCGCTCCGCTCAGGTCTCGCCGAAGAACCCTCTGAGCACCGGATGCATCTCCATCGCCTGCTCCTTGGCGATCTGCTCGTACATCTGTTGCAGGATGCCGACGCCGAGGAGGAGGCCCGTGCCTGACGCATTGCCGAGAGTCCCCAAGAGATCCGCGAACACGGCGAGCGCGCCGACCGCGGCCCCGCCGATGACCGTGACGACCGGGATGTAGCGCTCGAGGATGCGCGCGGTGACGCGCGGGTCGCGCCGGAAGCCGGGGATCTGCATCCCGGACTTCTGGATCTGATTCGCGACCTGCTCGGGGCCCATGTTCGTCGTCTCGATCCAGAAGATGGCGAAGAGGATCGAGCCGCCGATCATGAAGATCCCGTATACGAGGACGTGGACGATGATCTGCCAGTTCTCGCGATACGGGATGCCGTACTGACTCCCGAGGAACGGAAGGAGCCAGTCCGGCACGCCCTGGACGATGCTGAAGTAGTACGCGAAGCCGCTCGACGGCGTGGTCGTGCCGGGCAGGTACCCGCCGACCCACTCCTTGTGGCCGAGGAACGGCATGCGGCTCAGAGGCCCGGACCAGAAGAGCAGGCCGAGCAGGTTGACGTTCGCGAGGAGCGCGCCCGCGAGGATGACCGGGATGTTCGACGCGTAGAGGAGCTTGATCGGGTAGCGTCCGCGCGCGCCGCGGACGCGGCCGTGCGCGAGCGGGAGCTCGACGCGCGAGGACTGCACGTATACGACCAGCAGGAACACGAGGACGCTCGAGATGAGCGCGATGGCCGGGTTCGGCGGCGCGAAGAACACGCGCTCGAAACCGCCTTGCGTGAGCTGCGGGGTCGTGAGCTCGTTCAGCAGGTAGATCGTCTTCGGCAGGAAGCCGGCGGGCGGGTTGTTGATGCTGTACGCCTCGCGCGGCACCGCGGGCAGCCAGTTG
>DATDQL010000371.1:0-5732 GCA_035292305.1 Thermoplasmatota archaeon | reverse complement strand
GTGCCTGTGCGTCATGTGGTCGCCCTCCTGGAGGTCGAACCACCATGCGCGCGCGGCCTTCGGTGGGACCTGCGTCCTCCGCTCCCATGCGATCTCTCCCATGCGGGGGGCGAGCGCCGGGCCGACGCTTGAGGGTTCGCCGACGCGGGGACGTTCGTCAAGATAGGCTCTTCAGCCCCGGCAGCCCTCCCGGGGCCGATGCAGTCCCCCGAGGAGGACCACGAGCCGGCGCGGCGCCTCGCCGTGCTCGTCGACGGCGACAACGCTCCGCCGAAGGCGATGTCCGCGATCCTGGCGGAGGCCGCGAAGTACGGCGACATCATCCTGCGCCGCGTGTACGGCGATTGGACGTCGCCGTCGATGCAAGGTTGGAAGCAGGTGCTGCACGAGCTCGCGTTCACGCCGGTGCAGCAGTTCCGCTACGTCGCGGGCAAGAACTCGACGGACGCGGCGATGGTAATCGACGCGATGGACATCCTGTACAAGGGGGACGTGGACACGTTCGCGATCGTGTCGAGCGACTCGGACTTCACGCGCCTCGCGACGCGCCTGCGGGAGTCGCGCAAGCTCGTGCTCGGCATCGGCGAACGGAAGACGCCGACGACGCTCGTGTCCGCCTGCAACGAGTTCGTCTACGTCGAGAACCTCGTGAAGCAGCCGCATGCGCAGCGCCGCACGGAATCCGGCGCGAAGCGCCCGAAGCCTGCGTCCAAGGCGACGGAGGATCTCGAGGACCTCCTCATCGACGCGTTCGAGACGGTCGAGGGCGAGGACGGCTTCGCGTCGCTCTCCGCGCTCGCGAACCAGCTCCTCGTGCGCGCCCCCGGATTCGACCCGCGCTCGTACGGGAAACGACAGCTCCTCCAGCTCGTCGAGGACTCCGGGGTGTTCGACGTGCAGCGAGAAGCCAAGTCCCGACGCGTGTACGTCCGCCTGAAGGATTGAGCCCGCGATCACTCGCGCGCGCATTCCGTGACGCTCGCCGTGTTCGGGATCGCGACGACGCGCGCCTGCGCGGCTTCGCAGGCAGCCTGCGATGGGAAGCGGAACGCGTATTGCTCGGGGAACGACTCCATCATGACGCAGTCCGCGTTGTGCTCGCGGACGACGGCGCACACGGCGTCCCGGTCCTCCTCCGTGTAGTCGAGTGTGAACGTTCCGCCGAAGCGCCACGCCGACGCGGGGGCGTCGAGGCAGCCTGCGAGAAGCAGCGCGGCGACGGCTAACCGACGCACCGTCCCCCATCGCGCGACCTGGTGAAGGCGTTTGCGGGTCGCGCGTCCCCGGTCCGCTCAACGGGTGCGGGCGGGGACCGGAACGCCGAGGCGACGAGCGAGCGCGCGCACGAAGTCTGCCTCGGCGTCGTCGATGGCGGCGTCCGCCGCCACGACCGCGACGACGGCCTCGAGGACCGGCAGGCGGAGCTCCTTCGGCATCGCGAGCACGCACCGATCGAGGAACGCGTCTTGACCCTCCGAGTCCAGGTCCTTCGCGAGTCGATCCGCCCGCGAGCGGACGTCCGCGGCCGTGACTTCCACGGCCTCGAGCGCCTCGAGGTGGAGCGTCGCGGTCTGAAGCTCGGTCCGCAGGACCCTGCCGTCCGCCTGCATCGCGGCGACGAGGATCCCCACGATCGCTTCCTTGGCGTCCATCGGCACGGCCGTCGCAAGCTCGCTCCGGGTCAAGACCGTTTCGGATGGCAGCATCTCGGCGTTGCTCCCCGCCGGGGGGGCCGCCCGCGCGGACCCGGGGAGCCGAGGCGTCCCGCCGCGCAGGCCGAGCTACGGAAGCGCCATTCCCATCCGGCGAGCGAGCGCGTGCACGTACTCGGCCTCGTTCCCGTCGATGTCGTCGTCGCACTCGACGACCGCGATGACCGCCTTCAGGACCGGGAGCCTGGCGTGGGGCGGGATCGCGCCTGCGCAGCGATCGACGAAGGCGTCCCGCCCAGAGTTCGCGAGCTCCCTCGAGATGCGCTCGATCCGGGAGCGGACGTCGCTCGCGGTGATTTCGACGCCTTCGATCCCGTCGAGATGGAGCGACGCGGTCTGGAGCTCGGTGTGCAGCACGCGGCCGTCCGAGACCATGGCGCCGACGAGGAGTCCGACGATCGCGTCCTTCGTGTCCATGGGAGCGGGCAACCCCTCCGAGGTCATCCGTCTTTCGCGGAGGCCGGCTTCGCGTCACGCCTCGTCCGGGCGGGTCTCACCTACCTCCCGGGAGGCGGGACGTGTCCTGCTTTGGGCATCGTTTCCAGAAAGTCCCGAAGATGGCACATCCCCGGCCGCCCTCCTGCTCTCCCAGGACCGCCCCCTCCGTCCCCGCGCTCAGGGGGTGATGACGGTCTCGTAGCTCACCTTCGCGCCCTCGACGACGGTGCCGGCGACGCTGCAGTACTTGTCGACCGCGAGCTTGACGACGTCCTCGAACGCTTTCGGCTTGACGTCCCCCGCGACGTGGAACACGAGCCGGACCTCCTGAAGGACGCGCGGATAGTCCGGCGCGTCGCGCCGCTTCGCGTCGCAGTCGACGCGAAGGTCCGAGAACGCGATCCTCTTCTTGCGCAGGAACACGTCGACGTCCATGAGCGCGCAGGCGCCGATCGCGGAGAGGAGATGCTGCACGGGGCTCGCGCCGTGCTGGCCCGTGTCCGGTTCGTCGAACGTGATGACCGCGCCCTGCGGCGTCGTGCACTCCATCGCGGAACCCTTGCCGAGGTGGCGCACGGTGAGGCGCATCTCGCCCATGTCAGCCCACCCTCGCGACGGCGACGCGCTTCGCGGGCCCGAGCTCCCGCTCCATCGCAAAGGCGAACCCGTCCCACATCCGTGCGATGCGCCGCGCGATGAACGGGCGCGTGACGAGCGCGACGGCGCGCTTCCACGGCTTGCGGACGCCCATCGTGTAGATCACGGTGAGCCGCGCGCCGGCAGGGTGAGGCTCGAGGCGATATGTGAACACCGTGCTGCGGCTGCCGACCGGTCGCGCCTCCCAACGGTCCGGCGGGAAGAGACGGACCTCGACCCGACCCTTCCACCGGGCGATCGTCGTCACGTCCGCATCGAGGATGACGCGATCCGCGTGGCGCTCGACGACGCTGCGCCGCGTCACGACGCGGTCGGTGCGCGATGGGTCGTCGTCCTGGTAGTCCGTGAGCCACGCGTACGCGACGTCGACCGAGTAGGGGAACACGCGCGAGTAGGTGAGCTCGACCGGGCGGGGCATACTGGCCGGGACGCGACCGTGGGACAAGTACGTTCGGGCGTCCCGCCCGGGGCTTCGGGACCGGGTGCCGGGACCGTTCACCGGGAATGGGAACAGCGCCGTTTCGGGGGGTCGAACGCGTTCGCGCGGCCGTTCGGATCCGATCCCGGTCCCGATCCCGGTCAAGGGTCCCGGTCCCGCTCCCGGTCAACGATCCCGGTCCCGGTCAACGGTCCCGGTCTCGGCGCCCGCTCGACGGCCTCGGCGCCCGGTCCGTGTCGACGCCGGCGTCCGTTCCGGGACGAACGCCCTCAGAGCGAAGCATCTGGATTACACCCGGGACCACCGTTCGACGCTCCATCGAGTTTCGGGAAGTACCCGGGCCGCGAAGGGGGTGCCATGGCTCGCCTTCCCGAGATCACGGCGGAAGACCTTGAGCACGCGCTCGAGGTCGTGCGCCGCGTGCGCGAGAGCCGCGGCAAGATGACCGCGTAGACCGCGCGGCTCATCCCGCCCCCCGCTTCTCCCGCCCCGTGGCCGCGCCGCGACTGACGCTCCCTCAGGCCCTCGCCGCGGAGATGTGGGAGGAGGCGCAGCCCCTCCTGCGCGCGCGTCCGCGTCCACGCCGCCCGGCGCTCGTCGTCTTCTGCGGCACGCCGCTTTCCGGGAAGACGACGCTCGCGCGCACGCTCGAGGTGCGCGCGACGACGGCGACGTTCGGCGTGGAGAACGACGAGGTCCGCGCCCGGGTCGCGCGGCGCCTGCGCAAGGACGCGCCGGACCACGGCTCGCGCGAGAACTTCTTCACGTACCGCACGGCTTGGCTCCTCGTCCAGGCTGCCCTCGCCGCGGGAGCGAACGTGATCCACGACGCGACCAACCTCGTCGAATCCGCGCGACGCGGCGCCTACGCCGCGGCGGACGCGGTCGGAGCCTCGTGCGTCGTCGTGCTCGTGCGCGCCGCGCCAGAGGTCGTCGCCGCACGCGCGGCCGGGCAGGAGGCTGACCGGCAGGCGGCCCACGCGAGGCTCGGGAGGCGCCGCGTGAACGAGTCCGCGGTGACGCGTCCGCTCGTCGTGATCGACGGTGCGCGGCCCGTGGGCGAAAACGCGGACCTGCTCGCGGGCCGCCCGGACCTGCTCCCGCTCTTCGAGGCGCGGTAGTTGTTGCCCGCCAGATCACTCGACGGAGGGAGGCCCGGAGGCAGGGATCTCAGGGGGACCACGAAGGGCTCCGACTCTCCGTTTCGCCGTGTGATCCAGCCTGGGACCGACGGACGGCTCGAGCGCCGCGAGGGAATCGGCCAACGCGAAAGCTCAAGAACCCCTGCGTGAGTCGCCGGGCGGCCGATCCCATGCGCGCGCTCGCCGTCCTCCCCCTCGTCGCCCTCGCCTTCGCCGGCTGCCTCGCGCCTGAGGAGGCGCCCGTCGAGGCCGCCTCGACGTCGGCGGCCCCGGCCGTGGACCTTCCGGCGCCCGAGACGCTCGAGTGGTCCGGGCACGTGCTCTCCTCCGAGCTCGACGGCCCCTCGCACTTCCGCCCGACGGAGGATGCGATCTGGTCCATCCAGCAGGAAGGCGTCCTCGTGAACTTCGCGCCGGTACCGCAGGCGCTGGAGGTCGCGCTCGAATGGACCGGCGGCGGGGAGCTCATGATCATGCTCCACTCGCACAAGGAGCACGGGACGAACGTGTACGTCGAGCACATCACGGAGATGGACGACGTGAACCCGAAGTGCCTCCGCGTCCCGACCGAGGACCTGACCGAGGGAGAATGGCAGGTCATGATCCATTCGAACAAGGCGCGCGACGTCGACTTCACCCTGAAGGTCGCGACCGTTGGCTCGACGCCGACGCTCGTGACCGACGACCGCCACGGCCACTGGCCGCAGGACGGCACCTTCGAGGTCGACAAGCACGAGATCGAGCCGTGCCAGTTGCTGGCGCTCGACGCGGCCGAATCGTCGTGAAGGCGTATCCTTCCGCGCTCGGAGCCGTCCCGATGGGGCGACTGCGCGATCGGCTTGCACGACCGCACCGAAAACCGGAAGAGGCGCGTCCGCCTCGCGGGCTCCGAGGCTGAGCCCGAACATGCGCCATATCCTCTTCGTCCTCGCGACCGCGTCCCTCCTCACCCCGGCGGCCTTGGCCGGCGGACTCGATACGGACGTCGACTTCCTCTCCGGCGATGCGTCGTGCTCGTCGAACGAGTCCGGCTCCTCGGACGGCGACTACTCGGAGGACTCGTATTGGTACTACGAGTCGTACCACCGCGACTCGGCGTGCAACGACACGTTCACGTACGGCTCGGCGACCGCGAGCGACGACGACGGCGATCTCGCAACCGTCGCTGCGACGGCGCATGAAGGCAACGCATACACCGAGGACTCCTGGAGGTCGGGAAGCGGGGGACGCGACGGCGACTACGCGTACTCCTCCTACCAGGGTGCCGCGACCGGCTCCGGCGAGGACGGCTGGGACCGGCGCATCGACGTCCACTCGCGCGAGGGCGACGCGTCGGTCGACCGC
>DATDQL010000370.1:0-8669 GCA_035292305.1 Thermoplasmatota archaeon | reverse complement strand
ATTGGCTTCCATGCGCTTGCACCCCTTGGATCGCTACGGGACCGCCACGGCCTCGCCCGGCGTCGGAGCCGGCTCCAGCGAGGCCGCGTACAGGTCCACCATCTCGTCCTGGAACACGAGCCGCTGTTCGCGGATCACCCGCGCGACGAGCTCCGGCTCGAGAGGAGAGTACAGGTTCTCGGGCCAGCGCTCTTCGCAGCGCAGGATGCCCTGGCGCACGAGGCTCGTCACGTGGAACGAGAGCGTGGATCGGGAGACGCCGACCTCCTGCGCAAGCTCGCGCTGCGTGCGCTTGCCTCGCCTCAGGAGGACGGCGAGGACGCGGCGCGGCACGGCGTGGTGGAGGACGGCGATGTAGTCCTTCTCGCGGCGGCCGAGATCGTGCCGCGTGAAGAAGCGCTTGTAGCGCCCGTCTCGCCGGACGGCGACGAGCTCGACGCCGACCAGGCAGTCGAGGTGGTATAGCGCCGTCCCGAGCGGGAGCCCGAGGTCCCGCGCGATGGCGCGCAGGTGCAGGCCCGGGCGGGCGCGGACGTGCTCGAAGATCCTCTTCCGGGACTCGAGAAGCAGGGCGTGCTCGGGTTCCAAACTTCCACCTCCAGCGTGCGTCGCGACCGCGCGACGCTCAACACCGGACCCATCGTTATTCACCGTTCTTCATCTACCGCGGTGGGTCGTCACTTCCCACCACGGGCGCGAACCGTCGCCGCGGTCACGCCGACCGCAGGAAACGAAGGGTTTTCGGCGCTGCGCCCGGAAGGGTGCGCGCCTGCGAACGGCCGACCCCATCCCTTCCGCTCCACGCGCACCCACGAGGATGCGCGAGCACGCACCCGACAGGATGCAGGGTTTCAAGAACGGGAACCGGGTTCCGCGCCCTCGTGGCCCGCGCGATCGCGTTCACGGGGATGCCCGGCAGCGGGAAATCCGTCGCCGTCGAGGTCGCGCGCCGCCTCGGTATGCCGGTGTTCCGCATGGGCGACGCAGTTTGGGCGGAGGTGCGCGCGCGCGGGTTGTCGCTCGACGAGGCGCACGTCGGGCGCGTCGCGACCGAGATGCGCGAGGCGCACGGCCCCGGCATCTGGGCCGTGCGGACCGCCGAGCGCATCCGGAAGACGGACTCGCCGCTCGTCGTCATCGACGGCGTCCGCAGCCTCGCGGAGGTCGAGGTCTTCCGGCGCGAGCTTGGACCCGCGTTCACGCTCGTCGCCCTGCACGCGAGCTCCGCGACGCGCCTCGGACGCCTCATGGGTCGCGGGCGGCAGGACGACGTGAAGAGCGAGGCCGAGTTCCGCGGCCGGGACGAGCGCGAGCTGTCTTGGGGCATCGGGCAGGCGATCGCGGTCGCCGACGCGACGCTCGAGAACGAGGGCGAGGTCGCGCAGCTCGAGCGCGACGTGGAGACGCTGCTGCGGCGGCTCGCTGCTCCGTAGCCCATTCTGTCACGGCGCCAACGAACCACCAAGTCACCAAGTTCACCAAGGATCCGGGGACTGGCCTTGCTCGCCGCATCCGAGCCATTTCCCCCGAGGTCTTGGTGCCTTGGTGTCTTGGTGGTTGAAGTCGCCTGGCGGCGCAGAGCGACTCCGGATGGCTCACGCCCGCGGATTCGGCACCATGCTCATCGTCGCCACCACGGACTCAAGCGCATCCGGCGAGGTCTCGCGCAGGTCTTCGGGCACGCCTTCCCCGAAGCGGCGCACGACGACCGAACTGCGCGCGAGCATCCATCGGCCGAGTTCGTCGGGGTAGCCTTCCTCGTAGACGATCTCCCGGACGCCGACGTTGAGCAGCATCTTCGCGCAGGTGACGCACGGGAACGTCGTCGTGTAGAGGATCGAGCCGTCGATGCTCGTGCCGACCTTCGCCGCCTGAAGGATCGCGTTCTGCTCGGCGTGGAGACCGGTGCAGAGCTCGTGGTGCGCGCCGCTCGGGACGTTCAGCATCTCCCGGATGCACCCGGTCTCGGCGCAGTGCTTGAACCCGGCCGGGTTGCCGTTGTACCCCGTCGCGAGGACGTGCCGGTCGCGGACGATGACGGCGCCGACGGCGCGCCGGTGGCACGACGAGCGCGTCGCCGTGAGACGCGCCATCTGCATGAAGTACGACTCCCAGTCGGGCCGCGCGGCGATGAGCTCCGAGGGGCTCGGGCGGGGGCTCGCGGTCGGGCCCGGGCCGGGGCTCGGGCTCGGACGGGCCTGGGCCGGGGCGGGCCCGGGCGCGGTCGCGGTTCCGTTCGCTCCCTCCACGACGGGCCATGCAGCGGGCGGGGTCAAGAAGGCGCGCCGGGGGCTTCCGGTGGAGATGGTCGATCCCATCGCGTAATCGCGTCATCGCTGCCTGACAAGCCACGATACCACGACTACGCGATGACGCGATAAGGAAGGAGGACTTCCTGGGCTCGTGCCCCTCCGCGTGACCGCCCGCGCCGCCGTGCATCCGACGGAGGATCCGGCGAAGGTGCGCGCGGCCGTCGCGAACCTGTTCCCCTCCACTGCGATCGAGGTCGGCCCGACCGAGGTCGTCGCGCGCGGCACCGACCTCACTCGCCTCGCGGAGCTCGTGCGCGACCACCAGATCCCGGACAGCGCGCGCGGGCAGATGCTGAACGGGCTGCGGACTTCGGCCGACACCTCCAAGTGGAGCGAGGGCGCGGCGAAGCGTTTCGCGCGCTTCCCGCTCGGAAAGCAGGCCGCGTTCGTCGGGAAGCCGCACTTCGGCGCGCCGGAGACCGCGCTCGGCAACATCGACGTCCTCGTCGAGGCCGACGACGAGGAGGCAGTGCTGCGGGCGATCTACGCGGCGGCGCCCGACACGACCGTCGCGCCGGCGCTCGCGGCCGTTCCAAGGGAGCTCCGACCGGTCGAGTGACCGCCGACGCGCTCGGGCCGTCGCGCTTCAACGCCTCGCGCCCGGGAAACGTTCATGTCCCGGCGCGCGACCTCCGGGGCGGGCAGGCGTCGTGAGGGCACTGTTTCTTTGCGCCGCGCCCGCGGGGCGGTCCCCTTTCCCCGAGCGGGGGCCGTGAAATCGTGGTCGGCGTGATCGACGTGAGCGCCACGGACGCGCTGGATCTGCTCGCCGGCGGTACGTTCGCCGCGCTGGGCGCGCTCGTGCTTTTCCTGCGTGGGCGGAGCTTCCCGGCCTTCTCGTTCGGCGCGTTCTGTCTGGGTCTCGGCGCGTTCTACCTGAGGCCCTACGCGCTGGGCGCCGATCCGTCCCTCCCCGTCGTGGGCGTGATCCTCGTTGGGCTCATCCTTTTCCCGGTCGGGATCATCGGCATCATGCTCACCGTCCCGCGCGGATTCGAGCGCCATGAGCGCGCGAACCTCTTCGCGTGGGGCGCCGTCGCGCTCGCACTCGCTGCGAACCACGCTCACTCGTACAGCGTCGGTGACCCTGGAGGCCTCGTCGCCTCCTATTTTGACGTGACGGGCCCGATGGCCGTCCTCCTCCGACTCATTGCGAGCGCGGGCGTCGTCGCGACCATCGCCGCGTTCACGATCTTCCCGTTCCGCTTCGCTGCAGCACCGACGATACAGTCCGCGGAGCGCAGCACGCTCGCGCGGCTCAGCGTCGCCTTCGCATTCCTCGCCGCGGGGATCCCTCGTGACGTGCTCGTCGGCATGCGTGTCGGGGGCTTCGCCGAGTCCCAGATCGTTCTCGGATGGCTCGTCGGCTGCCTATGGGCCATCGTACCCTGGCTTCGCGCGACGCGAGGGGCCGACGCTCGCCTCGCGCGCAACGTGGCGCTCGCCATCCCCGCGATCCTCCTCGCCGGCACGCTCCTCGCCCTCGTGGACCCGAACCTTCCGTATCCGATCGGCCGCACGATCGGGGTCGCGCTCCTCGGCTACGCGGTCCTGCGCGGGCAGATCGCGGGCCTCGACGTGACGATGCGGTGGACGATCAGCAAATCCACCATCGCCGCCGTCTTCATCGCCGTCTTCTTCGTCGCGAGCGAGGCCGCGCAGGAGTTCTTCGGTGACTCGCTCGGCTCGACCTACGTCGGCATTGCCGCCGCCGGCGCGCTCGTCTTCGCGATGGCGCCGCTCCAGCGCGCGGCGGAGCGGCTCGCGGAGAAGGCGGTGCCCATCGTCGCCCCCACGACAGGCCGGGTCGATCCGTCGACCGAGGCTGCGTACAAGGCCGCGCTGCGAGCGGCGATGCGCGACGGGGCCGTCACGCGTCGCGAGGAACGGCACCTCGCCGAGGTCGCCCGGGCGCTCGGGATCGACCCCGTGCAGGCGCACGCGTGGCGAGTCGATGTCGAGCGGGAGCCACGTGACGGGTGACTCGCCCGCGCCGCTCCCCTGCTCAGTCGACGTCCGTCTTCGGGAAGAGCCCGCGCCGGCGGATCCACCAGTACGCAGCCCCCGTCGCGAGCGCGGTCGAGAGGATGATCATCACTGTGAACCAGATCTGGTCCTCGGGTCCGATCTCGTACGCTCCCGTCGCGGCGATCGTCGCGATCGTGTTCGGGACGAGCACCGCGGTGCCGAGGACGGTGAGCCACGTGATCACGAGGCTCATGCGGTTGTTGAGGAGCTGGAGCTGGTTGTTGTAGATGCTCTGCATGACCTCGAGGCCCGACGCGAGGACCTCGCTCATGTGCTCGGAGAGCTGGATGTGCCGGCGGATGTCGTCCGACAGCAGCGCGACGCGCGCGAGCAGCGTCTCGTCGTCGCTCATGGTCTCGGCGTCGCCGAAGCGCAGGCTCTGCACGACGTCGAGCGACGCCCAGAGCGCGTCGAGGTACGTGATGAGCGCGTGCTTCATGTCGTAGATGCGGGGGCCCAGGTCCTGTGGCCGGCCGGAGGTCTTCACGAGCGACTCGGCGAGGCGGTCGCCGTGTTCCTCGATGGAGCGCAGGCCGTCGAAGTTGCGGTCGTTGTTCTCGTTGATGAGCCGCGTCAAGACGATCGTGACGCGGTCGTTCGTCGGGAGGTCGCGCGGGATCTTCCGCATGAACGTGTCCGCGTACCGGCCGAACTTGACGAGGCGCACGACCTTCTGCTCCTCGTGGAGCGTCAGGATGAGGTTGTCCCGTACGAGGACGATGAGCGGATGGACCGTGACCCGGAGCTCCTCGACGCGGACGACGGGCACGAGAAGGCCGAGCTCGGTCTCGCGGTCCTCGTAGCCGGAGAGCCTCCCGGAGAGGAGCGTCTCGATCATGTTGCCGGAGAACCCGAGGAGCGAGGCGACGCGCTCGCCGTCCTTCAGGAGGTCGTGGACGCCGAAGTTGACCCAGGCGATGGACGACTTGCGGATGGTCTGGACGAACTCCGAAGGCGATGCCCCCTCGAGGCGCGTCGTCTTGCCGGTCTGGAGGAGCCCGATGAGGACGCCTCGCGAGCCGTGGCCGCCCGGCTCCTCCGCGTCGGGGTCGGCGACGCCCCCGAGCGGGGCGTGCTCGCGTCGGGCGTCGGCCGCCATCGTGGCCGGCATGGCCGGGTCGGTTATTTAACGCGCGGGGACCCGGCGCTCACGTCGGGAGCGGCTCGATCCTCGACGCAGGGTCCGCGAGGCTCGGACCGCGCTCCACGATCGCCACGGACGTGCGGCTCGGGCGGAACTTGCCAAGCACCGTGCTCACGACCGGGAACTCGGTCGCCTCGGGGCCGTCCTTGCAGCCTTCGGGGCATCCGTCCGTGAACACGAGGTACGCGCGTCCCTCGTGCTGCACGAGGCCCATGAAGTCGAGCAGGTTTCGGCACTCCTCCGTGCCGCCCGAAAGCCAGATGCAGCCGACCTGCACGGGGTCGTCCTCCGGGGTGACACGCACGGTCGTGAAGACGGGATCGTCGGCGAGCCCGTCGAGCGTCGTCGAGAGCATCAGGTGCCAGCGCGTGTCCTCGGCGGCGTCCTGCGCCTGCGGCGTCGCCCAGCCCGAGGTGTCGGCGTCCGTCGCGACGTAGGCCACCGAGACGCGGCCTTCCGCGCCTGAGGCGAGCACGCTGAACGCGGTGCTCGTGACGGAAGGCGGCGAGACGCGGATGGACGACGACCACGTTGCCCCCTCGTCGCGGCTCACGCTCATGTACATGAGGGCGTCCTCGCCGGGCCACACGACGTACGCGTTGCCCGCGGCGTCGGTGGCGACGTTCGGGTTCACGGCGATGTACGGGTTGACGCCGACGTCGTTGCCGAGCTCGGCGACCTTCCACGTGAGGCCGGAATCGCGCGAGATCGCGACGTTGATGCCGTCGCACTCGGCGCTGCCGAGGTAGACGATGCCGCTCGCGGCCACGTGCGGGGGCGCGTTGACGCCGCCGTGGCAGTCCTCGGGGATGGCCTCCACGCCGAGGGACCACGTCTTCCCGCCGTCGAGCGAGCGCGAGACCATCGTCCCTTCGAGCCCGTGCTTCGGGGTCGGGACGCGGGAGTCGATCGAGATGCTCCGGAAGCCGCCGTTGTACGCGTAGTAGACGACGTTCGGGTAGCCGTCCGTCGTGGTCCCGTCCGTCGGCGGGCCCGCGGCGATCTTCTGGTGGTCGTGCGCGGGGAGGCCGCAGCCGGCAAGCGCGTTGTTCTCCCACGTCTCGCCGAGGTCGTCGCTCCACGACAGGTGCGTGCACGCGACGTAGAGCGGAGCGTTGAACACGCGGTCCGTGAGCGGGTCCACGAACAGGAACGGGTCGAGGTTGAAGCGGGCGCGCGTCGGGCTCCCGTCGCCGACGATGTCCCACTCGTGGCCACCGTCCTTCGAACGCGCAGCCATCGTCCCGGGGCCGGTGACGAAGATCGTCCCGTCCGAGGTCACGCCGATCGTGGGCTCGCCGCCGTCGAAGTCGAGCAGCTCGACCCGGACCTCGACGTCGCCGATCTCCGCGGGGAGCGGGACGAGGCGACCGGAACCCGTCGAGGCGACGATCGCGGAGAGCGCCGCTCCGGACGCCGGGTCGACGACGGAGGCCGGCGTCACGGCTTCCGGGGCAAGGCACCCCGAGAGCACGAGCACAGGGACGGCCAACAGGGCGGCGAGACGGGCGCTCATGCGGCCGCACGCCGCGAGGGCCCCCATAAGGGTTCTTGACGCGTCGTTGCCCGAGGGTCCGGGTCCCCAGCCATTCCGTGCCCCCCACTACGCCGCGCGCTGCGGCGCGCGGTGAGTCTCGGACGGGCTACGGCCCGTCCTCGATTCCGCCGAACTGCTTCATCAGCCGCTTCTGCATCTTCTTGTTCCCGGCGAGTCCCTTCATCATCCTCCGGGACTGGTCGTAGTACTTCAGGAGCTCCTTCACTTCCTTCGTGTCCGTCCCCGCGCCGCGCGCGATGCGCTGCATGCGGCGGGACTTGATCTCGCCCGGGTGCTCCATCTCGTACCCGGTCATCGAGTCCATGATGACGCGGAACCGGTCGAGACGCTTCTGTGTGGCGTCCATCTGCGCGGCGCCTCCCATCTTCGCGCGCATCCCCGACATGCCCGGGATCATCTCCATGACCTTCCCGAGCGGACCCATGCCCTTCAGCATCTCCATCTGGTCGCGGAGCTCGACGAGCGTGAACTGCCCCTTGAGGAGCTTCTTCGCCGTCTCCTCCGCCTTCTCTTCGTCCTCGACGACCTCCTGCGCCCTCTCCAGGAGCGTCTGGATGTCGCCCATCCCGAGGAGGCGCGAGATGAAGCGCGCGGGCTCGAACTTCTCGAGGTCGTCGACCTTCTCGCCGACGCCGATGAACACGACCGCCGCCTGCGTCTCCGACACCGCGGAGAGCGCGCCGCCGCCGCGAGCCGTGCCGTCGAGCTTCGTGATGATGACGCCCGTGACCTGCACGGCGTCGTGGAACGCCCTCGCCTGCGGCCCGGCCTGCTGACCGACCTGCGCGTCCATGACGAGGAACTTCTCGTCCGGCTTCACGGCCTCGAAGACCTCCTTCATCTCGTCGATGAGGCCGGCCTCGAGGCGGTCCCGGCCCGCCGTGTCGACGATGACGACGTCGGAGGTCTTTCGCAGCTCCTTGAGCCCGCGCTCGACAATGCCGCGCGCGACGTGCCCGGCCACCTGCGCGTCCTGCACGTCCTGCCCCTTGTAGGCGTCCGGTTCGCCGTACCAGTTCGCGCCGACCTGGGTGGCGAGCGTGCGCAACTGCTCGGCGGCGGCAGGCCGGTGCACGTCCGCGGCGAGGAGGCCGACCTTCAGGCCCTTCTTCTGGAACCACTTCGCGAGCTTGCCGCACGTCGTCGTCTTGCCCTGGCCGTACAGGCCGACCATCATGATGGTCTGCTTGCGGACCTTGATCTCGCGCGGCGCTCCGAGGATGCGCACGAGCTCGTCGTTCACGATGCGCACGACGTGCTCGCGGCTCGAGACACCTTGCGGCGGCTTCTCCGTGAGCGCTCTACGCTCGATCTCGCGCGTGAGCTTGAGCGTGAGCTTGACGTTCACGTCCGCGGAGAGGAGCGCGCGCTGGATGTCGCGGACGACCTCCTTCACGAGCTTCTCGTCGATGAAGGCGGCGTTCGCGACCTTCGCGAGGGTCGCGCGGAGCGAGTCGCCGAGACCTTCGAGGACCATGGACGCGGCGGCCATTGCGGCGTTCGACGTTAAGTCTTGCCCGACGCGACGGGCCCGGGCTCGGGCTGCGGCCCGGGGCGGCCCGGGCCCGGGCGGGCTCGGGCCGCGGCGAGGGGCCGGCGAGCGCTCGCGTTGCGCGTCCGGGCCCGG
>DATDQL010000369.1:0-3375 GCA_035292305.1 Thermoplasmatota archaeon | reverse complement strand
CGGGCGGACGATCCCGAAGCTCGCGCTCTTCCAGGCCGCGGTCGAGGAACGTCCGCAGCACATCTTCTACCTCAGCGTCGGCGCCTACGACTACCGGCCGCTCCCCTACCTCAAGATCCCTCGGCGCATGCAGGAGTGCCGGGACCTCCTTTCGGAGGTCGTGGATGCCTGAGGCGGCGAACGCGGCGGCGCGCGTCGGCGACCTCCAGGTCGTGCTCAACGCCTTCGCCGAGGAAGGACGCGACGTCGTCCTCCACTACCCGTTCTACGACCTGGACATCCTCCGGTACGACCCCTCGAAGGGCGAGGTCGTCTCGTCCATCGACGCGCGCGAACTCGGGGAAGAACGCGCCCGCCGGGCGCCGAAGCCGGACTTCCTGCGGAGGGACCTCCCCGGATGGGACGACGTTCGCGCCGCGCTCGTGTCGTCCGGCGCGACGGAGTTCGCGAACGCCGCGGACGTCCGCGCCGACCTTGCGCGGGCGGTCGAGAACGCGAAGGACCCGCGCAACCCGCGCCCGGTGTACCTCGGGTTCGACACGAACGTGTTCTACCATCGCATCCTCCGTCGGAACCTCCCGCACGAGGTCCTCCCTCCGGGCAACGCGGCGTTGCAGCGCGTGGCGAGCGAAGGCGTGCGCGAGGAGCTCGAGACCGCGTTCGCCGTGAAGTACACGGAGCGCGACGTCGAGACGCTCGGCGCGACCCTCGCCGACCATCGACGCGTCCGCGCGCTCCAGAACCGCTCCATCCGCAAGGGTCGCCTCGCGAAGGCGGGCCACACGGACCTCGCCCGGATGATGAAGGACAGCCGCGTCGTCTCCGCGCCGTGCCCGCCGCTTCCGGCGGAGGCGGAGCGCCACGACAAGGCCATCGCGGCGAGCTACGGCGACTTCGTGAACGCGAATCCCGGCGAACTGCTGCTCCTCACCGCAGACCAGGGGATGGCGCACCACGCCCTCGCCGCGGGCGTGCGACCCGTGGTCCTCGACCTGCCGCGCCTCGATACCGTGCCGCGCGGCTTCCTCGACGAGCGCGACTTCTGTCGGTTCGTGCACGACCTCGCGATCTCGTTCGCGCACCTCCAACTCGGCGGGACCGAGATCCGGCTTTGGGGTGAATGGTCAGGGAAGAGGCCCGAGGAGTGGGACAGCGAGACCGTGCTCCTCGAGCTGCCGACGGCCGGGAAGCTGCCGGGCACCATCGAACGCGACCTCACGGCTGCGAAGAAGATCGAGGCCGCCTTCCGCGGCAGCGGTCGGGCCTGAGCCATCTCCCCGCGCGGGCTCGTCGTTCGACGGCCTCCCGAACGTTCCGACGGCGCCGTGAACATCCGCCGGGCCCCATCAGCGCTCCACATGGGATGCACCTTGGAAGACTTCTGTCCGACCGTGGCCCCGCCCGCCACGGGGGCCCCGATCCTCGCCGACATCCGCGCCGTGGCCTTCGACCTCGACAGCACGCTCGTGGACATCATCCACATCAAGCGCCGCGCCGCCGAGGCCGCGGCGTGGGCGCTCGTGGACGCGGGCGTCGACCTGGACCCGGCGAGGATGGCGGAAGCCATCCACGAGGTCGCGATCGACATCGGCATCGACAGCGCCGAGGTCGTCGAGGAGTACCTCAAGCGCCAGTTCGGCGCTCCGGAGCCGCGCCTCATCGAGGTCGGGGAGCACGCCTTCGAGAAGGCCGAGGAGGAGAACGTGCGGCCGTACCCGCGCGTCCACCACACGCTCACCGAGCTCTCGCGCCGCGGCTACACGCTCGTCCTCATCACGGACGCCCCACGCTGGCGCGCCGTGCGGCGCCTGCAGGCTGCGCGCCTCCTGCATTTCTTCCACCGCATCCTCACCATCGAGGACACGCCCCACGGCAAGGCCGACGGCGCGCCGTACGCGAAGGCCGCGAAGCTCCTCGACCTCGCCCCCGAGCAGATCCTCATGGTCGGCGACCACCCCGGGCGCGACGTCGCCATGGCGCGCTCGGCCGGGTTGCGGGCCGCGCTCGCCGCGTACGGGCTGCAGCCGGTATTCGCGGAGACGGGCGGAGGGATCCTCGCGGACCTCCAGCTCCGGTACCCGGACGACCTGCTGCGGTCGTTGCCGTGACCGGCACGCCGGTGCGGGCGCCTCGTTCGACGTTCCCTTGAACATTCACCCGGGGACGTTATCACCTCCGGAGGCCCATCGCGGCCCAGGCTTCGGGCATGGTCGAGATCCGCATCTTCGGAGGCGTCGGCGAGATCGGCGGGAACAAGATCCTCGTCGAGGATGACGACAGCCGCATCTTCCTCGACTTCGGCATGAGCTTCGGGAAGATGGGGGAGTTCTTCCAGGACTTCTCGAAGCCGCGAACGAACTCCGCGCTCCGCGACCTCCTGCGCCTCGGCATCCTCCCGCGCCTCGACGGCATCTACCGCGCGGACGCGTGCCGCCTCGACGGCATCGACGAAGTGCTCGCGGCGCACGAGGGGTTCGAGGACCTCTGGACCGCCCCCGTCGAGTCCTACGCCGCGTACCAGGCGAAGCACGGGCGCCCGTTCGTCGACGGCGTCGTGCTCTCGCACGCGCACCTCGACCACTTCGGCCACTTCGGGTACCTCGATCCCGCGATCCCGATCCACAGCACGCCCGTGACGGCGACGATGCTGCGCGCCATCGAGCGCGTGTCGTCCACGTCCGGCATGGAAGGCGAGGTCACCGTCACTTCGCGCCGCGTGGTCGGCCGCAACTCGAAGGGGAACCACCCCGGCGCGATGAAGATCGAGAAGGAGAAGGACGGCTCCGAGGTCGTCGAGATCCCGCGCCCGCTGCATTCGCAGGCCCCGTACACGCCGTTCAAGGTCGGCGCGTTCAAGGTCACGCTCATCCCCGTCGACCACAGCGTCCCCGGCGCCGCGAGCGCCCTCATCGAGACGCGCGACGGGAAGCGCATCTACTACACGGGCGACGTGCGCTTCCACGGCTCCTTCCACGAGACGACCAAGCGCCTCCGCGACACCGTCCGCGGTCTCGCGCCGGACGTCATGCTCTGCGAAGGGACCCGCATCACCTCCGACGAGGTAGACGATGAGGAGCACGTACGCGCGGGCCTCGGCGCGACCGTGAAGGCCACCCGGGGCCTCGCCATGGTCGACTTCGGCTGGAAGGACACCTCGCGCTTCGAGACCGTCCAGAAGGTCGCCGCCGCGGCGGGGCGCGAGCTCGTCGTCGGGCACAAGCTCGCCTACCTCGCGCGCCAGCTCGACGGCGTCGAAGGCGCGAGCGTCACGAGCCTCGAGAAGTACGGCAACGTCCGCGTCTACCGCCGCCGCATCAAGAGCGCCCTCTACAGCAACGCGGACTACGACGCCCTCGAGCACGGCTACTGGGACGG
>DATDQL010000368.1:0-11767 GCA_035292305.1 Thermoplasmatota archaeon | reverse complement strand
GCGTGCAGAGCGACGCCTCCGCCTTCAGGACGCCTCCGTGGGCGCCTCGCCGCTCAGTCGGCGCGGCGGAGGAGCTTCGACGCACCTACGAGGACGGCGATGCACGCGACGACGGCGAGGGCGGACCCGATGCGCACGACCGCCGTGGCCTGCGGGAGGCCCGCGAGCCAGGCGCCGAACGCGCCCGCGACGGCGACGGCGAGGATGCTCGCGGCGAGGCCCCACGTCGCGGCGTGGAGGACCGGCGAGGCAGCGGCATCCGCCGGCCGCCCGACCGCGATCGCGCGAAGGAGGAAGGTCGCGAGAACGGCGACGACGAGGCCGTACGACCAACCCGCGTCCGCGAACACGCCGCTTCCGCCGAGGCCGCCTCCATCGCCCGTGATCGACGCCACGAAGAGCAGGACCGCGGCGACCGCGAAGATCCAGGCGAGCACCGGCGAGGACGCGCGCATTCAGGCGCCTCCCTCGGTGCAGTGCGCGTGCCTCGCGCCCGCGTACGCTGCGGGGTCGTCCATCGGCATCGCGCTCCCGGATCCTCCGGTCGCCGTGTCCTCGTGGCATCGGTCGATGACCGTCATGTGGTGATGACCGAGCCCCATCGCCTCGCTGAGGGCCCCGTGGCTCCACTCGTTGACGAGGAAACCCGACCCGAAGAGCACGGTGAGCGCGATCGGGACGGCGAGCGGCATGGTCATGACGATGGCTCCCGGCGCCACCGGATGGTCGTCTCGCAGACAGGGTCGCCCCGCGTGATGAGGCGCTCGAACGTGACGGCCTCGACCTCGCCCGGTAGCGCCGCTCGCGCGACGCCCTCCTGGAAGGCGCGGCATCCCGCGCACACGCGCGGGTCGAGCGTGGCAGCGCTGCGCAGGGGACAGGTCCAGGCGCGGATCGTCGTCTCGCGCGCCCCGTCGACGACTTCGCCTCCGTGCCGCCACTCCGCGAGCGCGCCATCGAGGTACGCGGTCCGGAACGAGGCGCGGTCGAACCGTTCGATGCCTTCGAGGGCCGCGAGAGTGTCCGCGAACCGGGGGGCTTCGCGCTCACCGGCGTGGGCCGCGGAGAGCCCGCGCGGTTCGCCCGGGATGTAGGGTCCCACGGCCGCCTCGAGGGCGCGTTCGATGAGCCTCGCCGCCCTGCGGTCCTTCTCTGTCGCTTCGGTCATGCTGCAGGGGTCGACGCGCGCGGCCTTGAGGACACCCCTGGTTCCGCCGGCCGCTTCTCATGGCTGAGAACCAGGCCCCGCCGCCTCGACCACGAAGACGCCGATCATCCCGGCGTCGGCGTGCGCGACGACATGACAGTGGAACAGCCACACGCCCGGCTCGGTCGGCGTGAGCACGACGCGATCCGCGCCACCAGGCACGAGCTGGACGACGTTCGCGGGATGGATGCGCCCCGGCATGAGGTCGACGCTCACGGTGTTCATCCCGTGGACGTGGAAGCTGTGGATCGTGTCCCCGATGTTCACGACGCTGAGGCGCACCGGCTCCCCCACCGTCCCTTGGATCAAGGGCACGGTCTTCCCGAACTGCGCGACGACGCCCTCCAAGCCTTCCGCTGCGAAGATGCCTTCGAGCGCGTGCTCGCCACCGGGGATGCCCTTCCCGTTCATGATGAAGTACGGCGCCCCCTCCCCGTCCACGTCGAAGCCGCGCTCGGCCATGAACAGGGGCTCGTCCCGCACCGGCGGCTCGTCCGGCGCCTCGATCACGATCGCGCCGTAGAGGCCTTGCGCGACGTGCTCCGCGATGTGGTGCCCTCCGTCCGCGCTGTGGCAATGGTAGTAGAAGACGCCGGGCATCGTCGGGCGGAACTCGTACGTGTAGGACGCGCCGGGCGCGATCATCGCGCCCTTGCCGACTCCCGTGATCGTGTTGATCTGGCTGCCGTCGTTCTCGAGCGCGTACGGCGAGAGGTGCGTGTGGAAGCTGTGCGTGATGTCCATCGTGTTGTGGACCGTGATGCGCAGAGTGTCCCCGACGCGCGCTTCGATCGTCGGCCCCGGGACCGTGCCGTTGTACGTCCAGGCGTGCCAGACGACCCCGGGAGCCATCTCGAGATCCGCGCCGACGATGTCGAGCTCGACGTGCCGGACCGCGGGCCACGCGTCCGCGCGCGCGGCGCCGGCTGGCGCCGGCGAGACGCCGCGGTCGTACGCGGCGACGAGCGCCCCGGAGACGAGCGCGGAAACGGCTGCGATCACGACGACGCGAGAACGGGTTGTGGTACCGGGTGTCATCACGCCGCAGGCGCCGGCGCAGCGCATGAGGGACGGGCCCGTTGCGCGCGGGTGATTCTCACGTCGGCGAACGACTGGCGATCCCGCCATGAACGTGACGCCCATACAATACGAGATGGGTCACGCCTTGAACGTCACGTGCTTCTTCCCGCTCCATTTGTGCAAGGTCCCGGCCGCGTCGAGGATCTTCTCCGTCCTCCACCCGCACGTGCCGCAACGGAACGCGAACTCGAGGTCGAACTTGTAGTCCCCGCGCGCGGCCGCCATCTCGCCCTTCGCGACGCGGCGCTCGCGGGAGAACTCGTCGAACGCGCGGACGGCGTTGCACTTCTCGCATGGGGCCGGGAAGGGGGGCACGCGGCGGCGAACGGTGGTCGGGGCTATGAGACCCGCAGATGCGAAGGATGAAGGATGAAGGGCCGACGGATGAAGGGGACGGGTCGAGGGATGAGGGGCGACGGGGACGGGTCGAGGGATGAGGGGCGACGGGGACGGGGCGAGGGATGAGGGGCGACGGGGACGGATCGAGGGATGAGGGGCGACGGGGATGAGCCGCGGGAGGAAGGGCGACGAGCGGCAACATGCCTTCGACCCGTGCCCCTTCGCCCCTTCCCTTCTCCCGTCGTCCCGCGTCCCCTCCCCTTCATCCATCAGCCCCTCAGCCCTCATCCGTCGCCCTGGCGAGGGCGCGCAGCCCCGCCTCGAGGTCGTCGCGCGGCGTGACGAGCCCGAGACGGATCCATCCCGGTATCTCGACGAACGCGCCCGGCGCGACGAGCACGCCGTGCGCTTCAAGGAGACGCCGCGCGAACGCGACGTCGTCGCCCGCGCCTCCGGGGAGGCGCACGAGGCACGTCGTCCCATGTCCTGCGCCCGACCACCCGAGGCCGCGGGCCTCGGCGAAGTCGCGCACGAGCCCGACGCCCACTTCCCGGGCGGCGCGGCACTCGGCGACGAGCTTCCGGCGTTCGGAAAGGACGCGCTCCGCGATGCGCGGCCCGAGGTGGGGATTCACGGGCACGACGTGCCCCTTCGCTCGTTCGATCCGCGCACCGGCCTCGGGGCTCGCCACGCACCAGCCGACCTTGAGCGGGCCGAACCCGAGGCATTTCGTCACCGAGTTGACGCTCACGATGCGATCGTGGAGGAGCCGCGCCGGCCGGTCGCCGAGCGACGTCGCGTCCGCGAACACCTCGTCGACGAGGACGAACGCGTCGCACCGCTCCGCGCGCTCCGCGATCGCGACGAGGTCCGCGTCCGGGACGACGGCGCCGGTCGGGTTGTTCGGCCTCGCGAGGGCGACGAGGCGCGTGTCGGGGCGCATCGACGCGAGGACCTCGTCGCGCGAGAGGGCGAAGGCGTCCTCGGGACGCCGCCGGACCCGCGTCACGCGGCAGCGAAGCGCGGCCGCGGGCGCGCGAAGCGAGAAGTACGCGGGCTCCTCGACGACCACGTGCGCGCCAGGCCCGGCGAGCGCGAGCGCGACGAGGAAGTCGCCTTCGCTCGCTCCGAGCGTCGTCACGACCTCGCGCGGGTCGAGGCCGTACTCGCGCGCGACCCCCTCGCAGACGCGCTGCGCCGCGTGGTCGGGGTGCTCGTGCCAGGCGGCGTCGAGGTCGACGGGGACGTACGGGGACACGTCGCGCGTCGGGACCCCGCTGCCGCCGATGACGAGCCGGGCGCGCACGGCCTCGCGGCGCATCCACAGCTCGAGGTCGAAGCGCTCGAGGCGGTCCACGGTGACGGACCACGCGTCGGGGTCATCAAGATACGCGCGGCGCCGACGCCTCATCACCGCCGACGCCGGAGGAGCGGGTAGACGACGAGCCCCGCCGCGACGAGGCCGCATCCGACGAGCGCAGTGCGCGGCGCCTCGAGGAAGAGGAACACGAGGAACCACGCGTACGTCCCCGCGACGACGAGCGCGCCGGCGTCCTCCCACCATCCCGCGCCGCGCGGCGCGCCCTCGCGCCGCCGCAGCATGGGGAGCACGAGGACGGCGGGGACGATGTACACTGCGACGCCGACGACGGTGTACGCGGCGAGCGTGTCGTACACGCCGCTCAGGAGGAACGCCGTCGACAGCGCGGCCTGGAGGAGGATCGCGGCGACCGGCGTCCCCCACCGGCGCGCGACCCGGCCGGTCCACGCGGGCGCCGCGCCGTCCTCGGCCGCTGCGTGCGTCGCGCGCGGTCCGAGGAGGGCGATCGCGTTGATCGTACCCGCCGCCGACACGACGACCGCGATCGCGACGGCCTCCGCCGCGCGAGGGAGCACGCCGCGCGCCGCCTCCGGCGCGAGCGCGACGGCAGCCGCCATGCCGGGGGCGCCGAGGCGCGCGAGGTACGACGCGACCGCGAGGAGGTACAGCACGACGACGATCGCGGTGCCGAGGAGGAGCGCGCGCGGCACCGTGCGCTCGGCGTCGCGGACCTCTCGCGTCGCGAGCACCGCGTACTCGAACCCTCCGTACGAGAAGAGTACGCCCACGAACGCGAGGCTCCACCGGCCCGCCGCCTCCGTGCCGATCGTCGCGGGGGCGCCGAAGGGCGCGGCGGGCGGGGCGAAGAGGAGCATCGAAGCGAGGCCGACGACGAGCGCGACCTTGAGCGCGGAGAGCGCCGCCTGCACGCGGCCCCCTGCCTTCACGCCGATCACGTTGAAGAACGTGAAGGCCGCGATGGACCAGACGCCGACGAGCGCGAGACCGCGCGCCGTGAGCGGCGAGACGACCGCGAGGTTCGACGCGAAGACGGAGGCGAGCACCGCGGTGGACGTCGGGGCGATGACGACGAAGCTCGTCCATGCGAAGAGGAACGCGGGGAGCGGACCGTACGCGTCCCGCAGGTACGCGTACGGCCCCGCGGCTCCGCCTGTGCGCGCGGCGAGCCGCCCGAACGTCCAACCGCCGACGAGCGCGACGACGCCTCCGACGGCCCATAGTGCGAGCACGATGCGCGCGTCAGGGAACTCCCGCGCCGTGAGCGCGGGCCCGAAGAAGATGCCGCTGCCGAGCATCATGCTCACGGCGACGGCCGTCGTCTCGACGAGGCCGAGGTCGCGGCGCAGCGTCGGCACGGACGGCGGAGCGCGTCGGAGGGGAAAGCGGCTGCGATGCGCGCGGTCTCAGCCGGGGGTCTGCGAGACCCATCCGCCGCCGACGAGCAGCGGCCCGTCCGCGATCGCGGCGACCGCGCCGTCGCGGCGGCGGCTGTTCATCTCGTCGACCTCGAGGTAGCCCGCGCATTCGAGCGTGCACCCGTCGGTGAACGCGACGTAGACGCGGCCTTCGCGGTCCGACGTCACGTCGATGAAGTCGAGCATGTTCCGGCACTCGCGCTCGCCGCCGCTGCCGCCCGCGAGCCACACGCACCCGACCTGCACGGGGTCCTCCTCGGGAGTGACCTGCGTCGTCGCGAAGGTCGGAGCCTCCGACGCGGCGTCGAGCGAGTACGTGACGTAGAGATGCCAGCGCGTCTCCGGGGGCGCCTCCTGCGCGTATTCGTCCGTGTCGTCGGTGCCGAGGAACGCGAGCGCGATCTTGCCGTCGTCGCCGCTCGTGATGCCGGTGAAGACGGTGGAGGTGACGTGGGGCGGGGAGACTCGCCACGGGCCTTCCCACGTCTCGAAGCGGTCCTTCGAGCGCGCAAGGTATTGGAGGTGGTCGGAGCCGCGCCAGACGTAGTAGGCGGTGCCGTCGGGCGTCACGGTCACGTCGGGGTCGATCTCCTCGGCGCCGTGGTCGTCCGGACCCTTGCGCACCTCCCACGACAGGCCGTTGTCCTGGCTCACGCCGACGTACGGGGCGTCGCAACCCTCGTTCATGGGCACGTACACCGTGCCGTCGGGCGCCGCGGCCGGGTGACCGTTGATGCCGCCGCACCCGTCGAGGAAGCCGACGGCGACCGTTCGGTCCACGGGGAAGGAGAGGCCGCCGTCGTAGCTGACGGCGCACTGCGTCGAGACGAGCTTGTTGTAGCAGTAGTAGACGACCGTGTCGTACACGGGGTTCGGCGGCTTCGCGAGCATCGGTCCGTACGCGCCGGTCGCGACCTTCTGATGGTCGTTGACGGGGATGCCGCACGCCCACGGGCGCATCGTCCACTTCGCGCCGTCGTCGTCGCTCCAGAAGAGGTTCGAGCAGTAGAGGCCGGACATGTGGTCCGTGAACACGCGGTCCGTGATCGGGTCGACCCAGAGCATGGGGTCGGACGAGCGCGTCACGCGCGCCGGGCCGGCCTGCGGCGGCAGCTGCGGGAGCGCGGCGCTGAGGTTGAAGACCTCCTCCCACGTCGCGCCGAGGTCCGTCGAACGCATCGTCGCGTGCCCCGCGGTCACGAACACCGCGCCGCTCGACGTCGCGCCGATGTTCGGCTCGCCGCCGCGCTGGCCGAGCAGGCGCTCGACGAGCCGGATCGGATCAGCGAGCGGGCTGTCCGACGGCGGCGTCACGAGCGCGCCCGTCGCGTCGGTGACGACGTAGGCGGGGCTCGCGGACGGCAGTTCGGCCGACGTGGCGGCCTGTTCGACCGGGGAGGAGAGGCACCCCGCGAGCGCGGGGGCGGAAAGGAGCAACGCGAGGGCCCAGACGGACCGGTCGGCCATGGCGCGGCACGCGACCAGGAGCGCCTTAAGCGTTGTGGGGGCGGGGTTGCCCGCCCTCCGACGGCGGGTCATCGCAGCCGCTTGAAGGCCACGAAGACCACGAGACGTCACAAACCACACGAGACTCCGAAGGGATTCGTGTAGTTCGTGAAGATCCGTAGGCTTCGTGGACCTCAGGTGCCGCCGCGGACGACCATCCATTCCTCGGCGGGGCCCTGGCGGGGGCCGACGTGACGTGCGTGGACTCTCACGCCGTCTTCGGCAGCGCCACCTGGAAGGTCGTGCCTTTTCCCTTCCCCTCGCTTTCGCACCAGATGCGGCCGCCGTGCTGCTCGACGATGCCGCTGCAGATGTAGAGCCCGAGCCCCGTCCCGGGCGGGGCACCGGGCTCCTTCTCGTGCGGGCGCGAGAACGGCCTGAAGATGGCGGCGCGCTGCTCTGGATCGAGCCCGCGGCCGGTGTCGCGCACGACGAAGCGGACCTCCTCGCCGCCCTCCGCGACCTCGACCTCGACATCGCCGCCGGACGGAGTGAACTTGATCGCGTTCGAGACGAGGTTCGTCATGACCTGCATGAGACGCTGCTCGTCGGCGTGCACGAGCGTCGTCGTGCCGTCCCGGAGCGTGAGCCGCACGTCCTTGGCGTGCGAGGCCTCCCGCATGGACTCGACGACGCCCGCGACGACCGCGCGGGCGTCGACGGGCCTTGCGTCGATCCTGAGGCGCGCCTGCTCGATCTGCGCGACGTCGCGGAGGTCCTCGGCGAGCCGCGAGAGCTGGACGAGGTTGCGCTTCACGATGTCGAGCTGCCGCTTCTCGGGGAACTTCTCGGACGCGATGCGGGCGGCGATGAGGTCCGACTGGATGCGCAGGCTCGTGAGCGGCGTTCCCATCTCGTGGCAGACGCTGCTGAGGAGGGTCTTGCGCTCGGCCTCGGCGTCGCGCAGGCGCGCGTTCGCCTCGCGCAGGTCGTCGAGGAGGAGGAACGACCGCCAGACGGTGAAGAGGGTGACGATGCACGCGGTCCAGAGTTGGAACCGGTCGAGCGCGATTCCGTTCACACCCTGGATGACGAGGATCGCCCCTGCGAGCATCACAGGGAAGAACGGAAGGACGGACAACGCGGCGCCGTCGGGCTTCGCGGCCGCGCCCGCAGGGATGCGCGGCCCCGGCGCGAAGCCCGCGAGCCCTGCGACGAGGAAGCCACCGAGCCACAGCGGGTCGATGATGCTGCCCGTCTCGTACGTGCCGGCGAGCGACAGGAACGTGAACGCGGAGTCGGCGAGCGAGAACATGACGAGCGCGGCCGCCAGCACCCCGAACCGCACGCGCGTCTCGGGGCGACCGGTGCGCGCCGCGATCACGAGGATCGTGAGGATGATCGCGTCGCCGGCCGGGTACGCGAGCGCGATGACCTTCTCGACGAGCCCGGCCTCGGTGTCGGCGTAGATCTGCGCGAGGACTGCGGTCCAGCTCACGAAGAGGAACGAACCGGCGACGACCATCCCGTCGACGGCGGCGCGCACGCGCGCCCTCGCGCCCCTCGGCGCCGAGTGCAGGAGCAACATCCCGGCCGCCACGAATGGGATGAGGCCGAGGTATCCGACGTCGGCGAGCGACGGGAACGGAACCTCGCGACCGAGGGCGAGCTCGTACACAGACCACGTCGCCTGCCCGAGCCCCCAGGAGAGGAAGCCGAGGCCGAGCAACGCCCACGCGCGGCGCGCGCGGCCCTCGCAGCGCCGGGCGGAGAACGCCGCGCCTGCGGCGGCGAAGAGAGGCGCGACCGTGCTCGCGAGGTTGACGATCCACGGCGTCGCCGCGTGGTCGTCCGGCGCGAGCGCGACCCACCCAGTGAAGGCGGTGAGGAAGGCGGCAGCGGCGACGATGACACCGAGGTACGCGCGGCGGCGCATCGGGAACGTCCTTCGTGGAAGTCGGGGATATCGGTTGCGCGAATTCCCGTGGGGAAGTCTCGGGGGGCCCGGTCGGCACGGCGACGGCGGAACGATGCGATGACGACCGGCGCCGACGTCCACGCTCGGCTGTCGCGTCGCGTGCGCGCACGAAGCGACGCGGCCTGGCCGCTCCCGCGCTCGATGCAGAGGCGGCGCGCGTCGGCGGGCGTCACCGGCCCTCGGGCAGGTCCACGCGGAACCGCCCCCCGGGACCGGGCTCGACCTGCACGTCCCCGCCCATCTCGCGGGCGTGCTCCCGCGCGAGGTGCAGCCCGAGGCCGAGGCCTGGATGCCCTTCCCGCGAAGAGGCGGCGGGCTTCACGAACGGGAGGAAGACGCTCGCGGCCTCCCCGGGGGCGACGCCCGGGCCGCGGTCCTCGACGCGGACGCGGACCTTCCCCGCCATCGTCGTCGCGTGCACGCGGATCGGAGATGCCGCGGGCGAGAACCGCGCCGCGTTCGAGAGGAGTTCCCCGAACACGGCCTGCAGGCGCAGGACGTCCGCGGCCGCCGTGAGGCCTTGCGGGACGTCCATCTCGAGCACGTGGCCCGCGCGCGCCTCCTCGCCGAGCGCGCGCCACGCCGCGTCGACGGTCGCCCGGACGTCCACCTCCGAAGTCTCGACGTCCCGCCGCGTCGCGGCCGCGTCGAGGACGCGCGACACGAGCTCGTCGAGGCGACCGACGGAGCGGTCGATCACGGTGGCGGAGGCGCAGAGTTCGTCCGTCGTCGCGCGCGAGCGGACGAGCGCCGCCTGGATCCTGAGCGACGTGAGCGGCGTTCGGAAGGCGTGCGAAGTCTCGTTGAGGATGCGGCGCGAGTCGTCCTGCACGGCTGCGAGCCGGCGCAGGTCGCTCGCCGTCGTCGCGTGCTTCAACCGCGCCTCGTGCAGGCGGTCGAGCTGCGACGCGGACCAGAACGCGAGCGCGACGAGGAAGACGAGCTGGAGCGTCGTCGTCACGGCGTCGAGCTCCGCGGAGGTCGGCTCGGCCGAGCCGCGCACGCGCACGAGGCCGAGCCCGACCGGGAGGAGCGCGAGCGGGACGATGCCGCGCCGAAGCAGCGCGCCACCGGGACCGGAGCTCGTCCACGTGGAGCGGAGGGTGCCGCCTTCGAACCTCGCGACGACGAAGACCGCGGCCGCGAGCAGGACGGCGGCGGCGATCGCCGCCGCGGCGCCGAGCGGACGCGCGTCGAACGCGAACGCGCCGAACGCGAACGAGACGACGGCGAAGGCCGCCAGCGTCGCGAGGAACGCGGCGGCGACCTCCGCGGTCTGGAACAGTCCTCGCGCCGGGATCAAGGAGGCGCCCCCTCCTCCAAGAGTCCCCGTCGCCGACCCGGGTGCGTGGAGATCCACGCGGACGAGACGACACCGGGCATCGCCGGGTTCTCGGGTGAGGCCGGCTATGAGGATGCCGGAACGGCCGTGTGGCCGCAGCGTCGACGGATGCGGGCCGCGGACGGCCCGCGTTCCGGAGTGGGTCCGCCTCCCGCGGGCGCGGGTCGGGGCGGGGAGCGGCTCGGCAAATCCTTAAATCTCGTCCCGGCTTCGCGCCCTCGTGGCCCTGAAGGACGTGAAGCCCACGCGCTCGCAGCTCATCGAGCTGAAGAAGCGCATCAACCTCTCGAAGAAGGGGTACAAGCTTCTCAAGATGAAGCGGGACGGCCTCATCATGGAGTTCTTCAAGATGCTCGAGGACGCGAAGAAGGTCCGCGCCGAGATGGGCGAGACCTACGAGCGCGCCCGCGAATCCATCCACGTCGCCGAGGCCGTCGAGGGCGTCGTCTCGGTGCGCAGCGCCGCGATGAGTCTCGTGAAGAGCCCGACGATCGAGCTGCGCCGCCGCAACGTCATGGGCGTCGTCGTGCCGGAGATCGAGGGCGAGGGCGTGCGCCAGCCGCTGCTTGCGCGCGGCTACGGGTTGATCGGCACGAGCCCGCGCATTGACGAGGCGGCGAAGGCCTACGAGGGGCTCGTGGACAGCGTGATCCGCGCGGCCGAGGTCGAGACGTCGATCAAGAAGATGCTCGACGAGATCGAGAAGACGAAGCGCCGCGTGAACGCGCTCGAGTTCAAGGTCATCCCGGAGCTCGAGGCTGCGCGCGACTTCATCCGCCTCCGGCTCGAGGAGATGGAGCGCGAGAACATCTTTCGCCTGAAGCGGATCAAGGCGAAGGCCGCGGCGTAGCGTTCCGGACCGATGCCTGCCGGGCAGTGTCGTTCCGTTTCCCCCCGCCAGGAAAGAACGGAGGGAACGGAGGACGCGGAGGAACAGAGGCCGTTCTCCCGAGGACCGCGCCACGTCGGGAGAACGCAGAAGCCCGCCCGTGCGACTCCGCCCGCATGGCTCGCATTCCCGAGATGCGACGGACGGACGCTCCTCCCGACCTGAACCGCGTCACAGTGAGAGATCGTCGACGCGGCGATGCATGTCCACTCCGAGCTCGGCCCGGGCCTCACAGAGAAGCCGTACGTGTACTGCCTCAGGGCGGAGCTCGAGGCGCGTGGCCTCACTGTCCTACGGGAGGTCACGGTCCCGATCACGTGGCGAGACGTTGCCCTTGCCGAACGACTGCGCGTGGACCTCGTCGCTGAAGGTGTCCCGATCGAAGTGAAGACGGTCGAGCGGCTCACCGAACTCCACGAGGCGCAGCTGAGGAATTACCTCCGCTTCCTCGACCGGGAGGTCGGGATCCTGCTCAACTTCGACGTCGTGCACATGCGGCACGGCATCGTCCGGGTCCCCAACCTCCGCGCCCATCGTTCGCCGCGCGGCCCGGCGGTATCCGTTCCTCAAGAACGTCCGTCCCCTTCGTACTCCCTTGGCGGGGGGCAACGACGTGCCGCGCCGTCGGACCTGTGACTCACGCTCCCGTCCCGCTCGCGGGGAGCTGCGGCTGGGCCTCGGACGTGCGCATGGACCGGTCATCGCGGCCGGCCCCCGGCCGGTCGCACG
>DATDQL010000367.1:0-5812 GCA_035292305.1 Thermoplasmatota archaeon | reverse complement strand
GAGCCACGCGAACGCGGCGGCGGCTCCTGTCGCCGCCGCGGCCGCGCGTGCGCCGGCGCCGTCGCCCGCGCCACTCCGTCCCTGAGGGGACTGCGTGGCTCGGGGGGCTTCGGGCCATGCGGCCGGCTGCGTCTGGACGCGGAACGGCACCGTCTCCCACGCGACGTGCGGGTTCGGGGCGCGGAAGTTGATCGAAGGAGGCAGGACCTTGTAGTGGAGCGCGAGGGCGGCCTTGATGAGGCTCGCGGCGCCGGCCGCGGACTTGAGGTGCCCGATCTGGCCCTTGACGGAGCCGAGCGCGACGGTGGCGGAGGCGCCCGCGCTCCACACGGCCGCCATCGACGAGACCTCCGCGGGGTCCCCGACGGGCGTCGAGGTCCCGTGCGCCTCGACGAGCTGCACGGCCGACGTCTCGAGCTCGCCGACGTCGTACGCGCGGCGCAGCGCGAGCTTCTGCCCCTCGGGGTTGGGCGCGGTGATACCTTTGCCCTTGCCGTCGGAGGACGAGCCGACCGCGCGGACGACCGCGTACACGCGGTCGCCGTCGCGCATGGCGTCGGCGAGCCGCTTGAGGACGAGGATGCCCGCGCCCTCGCCCATCACGAACCCGTTCGCTCCGGCGTCGAAGGGGCGGCTGCCGTCGGGCGAGAGGGCGCCGATCTTGCAGAACATGACGTACGTCGCCGCGTCCATGCTGCGGTCCGCGCCGCCGCAGAGCACGAGGTCGGCTTCCCCAGAAGCGAGCGTGCGGACGGCCGCGTCGATCGCGGCGAGGGAGCTTGCGCACGCCGCGTCGGTCGTGATGTTCTTCCCGCCGAGGTCGAGGAGGTTCGCGATGCGACCGGCGATGACGTTCGAGAGGTCGCCGGGCATGGTGTCCTCGGTGATCTCGGGCAGATTCCGTTTGACCTCGCGCGAGACCGCCTCCAGGAGGCGCTTGCGTTCCGGTTCGGGGATCGTCGCGGAGAGGACACGGTCGAGCGCGGCCGAGGCGTCGTTCCAGCGGACGCGTAGCTGCGCGGAGCCGCGCATCTCGCCGCCCATCGAGTTGCCGAGGATGACGGCGCATCGCGAGCGGTCGAAGGCTTTGCCTGCAGCGCCAGGACGCGGCTGGTAGCCGGCGTCGACGAGCGCGTCCCACGCGCACATGAGCGCCCACTGCTGCGTGGAGTCCAGCTGCTTCGCGACCGTCGGCGGGACGCGGAAGCGCATCGGGTCGAACTTGAAGTCCCGGACGAAGCCGCCGATCTTCGTGTACGTCTTGTCCGGCACCGTGGGGTCCGGGTCGTAGTGGAGCGCGGGGTCCCAACGGTCCGGCGAGACCTCGGTGATCGCGCTGCGGCCGCTCGTGACGAGGTCCCAGAACGCCTCCTTCCCGTTCGCGCCGGGGAAGACGCACGCGAGGCCCACGATGGCGGCGCTCTGCGCCAACGGCTCCGTCGGCTCGCCGGGCTTGCGGGCCCGGGTCGCATCGGCCGCCGCGGGCCGGGGCTCGGGCCCGGGCAGGGACGGGCCGGGGCCGGGGCGGGCCCGGGCCGGGGGCGCGGCCTTCTCCGGGATCTTCCGTTCCCCCATCCGCACCGCGCGGCCCGCGGGGAGCACGCCGAGCGCGCCTGCCTTGAGCGCCGCGCGCGCGGCGGCGGCGTCCGGCGCCTCGACGACGACGGAGCGGCCCTCGCGAAGGTAGCGCGCGACGAGCGCCGCGTCCGCCGAAGCGAGCACGACGGCTCGCGCGCTCGCCGGGAGGTCGGTCGGCAGGGCGACGCGCGCGGCGAACGGCGTCGCGGGCCAAGGCGCGACCTCGACGAGGGGCAGCGACCCTTCGGGAGCGCCGCTGAGCGGGACGATGCGGAGCGGGCGGAAGGCGAGCGCGCGGGTGGACATGGTGCCTCAGATGGGATTCGTGGCGTGCTTGCGCGGGATGCACTCCGGCGCCCGCTTCGAGGCGAGGCGGCGCAGGTGGTACGCGACCTGGGCCCGCGTCTCCTCGGGCTCGATGACGTCGTCGAGGAATCCGAGCTCGGCGGCGTAGAACGGGTCGTTGAACTTCTGGCGGTAGGCCGATTCGAGCTCCGCGCGCTTCGCGGGGTCAGCCTGGATCTCGCGCTTGTGGATGATGTTCACGGCTGCCTCGGCGCCAAGAACGGCGATCTCGGCCTTCGGCCACGCGAGGTTCACGTCCGTCGCGAGGTGCTTGGACGCCATGACGATGTACGCCCCGCCGTACGCCTTGCGGAGGACGACCGTGATCTTCGGGACCGTGGCCTCGCAGTACGCGAAGAGCAGCTTCGCGCCCCGGCGGATGATGCCCTGCGCCTCCTGACTGAGGCCGGGCATGTAGCCGGGGACATCGACGAGGCTCAGGATCGGGATGTTGAACGCGTCGCAGAAGCGGATGAAGCGCGCGCCCTTCTCGCTCGCCTCGACGTCGAGCACGCCGGCCGAGTACTTCGGGTTGTTCGCGACGATGCCGACGCTGCGGCCTTCGACGCGGGCGAACCCGACGAAGAGGCTCGGAGCCCAATCGCTCTGGAGCTCGAGGTAGCGGCTCCCGTCGACGAGGCGCGTGATGACGTCGCGCATGTCGTACGGCCGGTTCGGGTCCGGTGGAACGACGCCCGCGAGCGAGGGCTCGAGCGGCCCGCTCGCGACCGCGCCCAGGGGCGGGTCCTCATGGTTGTTCTGCGGCAGGTACGCGAGGAGCGCGCGGACCTTGTCGAGGGCCTCGTACTCGTCCTCCGCGACGAGGTGCGCGACGCCGTTGCGGCCGTGCGTTCCCGCGCCGCCGAGCTCGTCGAACGTCGTGCTCTCGCCGGTGACGGCGCGGACGACGTCGGGTCCCGTGATGAACATGTGGCTCGTGCCGCGCGTCATCACGACGAAGTCCGTGAGCGCCGGGCTGTACACGGCGCCGCCGGCGCACGGGCCGAGCATGACGCTGATCTGCGGGATGACGCCGCTCGCGCGGACGTTGCGGAGGAAGATGTCGCCGTACCCGCCGAGCGCCGCGACCCCTTCCTGGATGCGCGCGCCGCCGGAGTCGTTGAGACTGAGGAACGGGACGCCCGTCTGCATCGCCTGCTCGAGGACCTTGCAGATCTTGCGCGCCGTGGTCGCGCCTAGGCTGCCGCCGTGGACCATGAAGTCCTGCGCGACGAGAGCGACGGGGCGGCCGTCGACGGCGCCGAAGCCGGCGACGACGCCGTCGCCGTCGAGGCGCGAGGTCGGCGGCTCCCGGGAGGTTCCTTGCGCGCGCGCGAACGTGTCGACCTCCACGAAGCTGCCCGGGTCGAGGAGGTAATCGAGCCGTTCGCGCGCCGTGAGCTTGCGGGCAGCCCGTTGCTTCGCGAGTTTGCCCGGGTCCGGCGAGCGCAAACTCGCCTTGCGCACCCGCAGCGCCTCGACCGCGTCGGGGGACGTCGACAGCGGCGCCTTCGGGCGTTCTACGACACGGCGGACGGCCACGTCGCCGTCCTCGGTCTTGCCCTTCGGTCGGATCGCTCGAGCCGCCATCCCTCACCACACCGCGCCGCGCCGACAGAGGGTCTCCCGTTTCAAGGTTGCGCCCCCGGTGACGGCGAACGGCGTGGAGCGACCGAGGCGGTTTCGTGCGGAAATCCCTGTCGTTCACGGTATGGCAGCGGGTCCGCCAGGGGGGGAGGATGCAGGGCAGCCGGAGGTAGTGCGCCGCTGTGGCGAGGCCGCGCGTGAGAACGACAGGCAGGCCTGGTGAGTGCGTTCGGGCCCGCGCCCGTGCCCTCCCTCGGGCCCTCGCCCATGCCCTCCCTCGCGCGAGCGTCAGCGCAAGCGCCAGCGCTCGCTCAGCATCCGACGAACGCGCAGAGGCTGTCGAGGAGCGGCGCGACACCGTAGAGCGGCAGGAGCGCCGCGAAGAAGCCGACGATCGCGCCGCCGTTGAGCGACGGGAGGCCGGCCTGCGGGTTGCCCCGCAGCACGAACGCCATGAGGACCGCGTACCCCACGAGCGTGCCGAGCACGGTCGCGAGCGCGACGAGCGCGGGCCCGCCGAGCGGGCCGACGGCCGCGACGCCGTCCGCGTTCAGGAAATGGAGCGCGGAGACGACGAGGATGCAGGGGATGACGACGTCGCCGAGGCCCATGAACATGGCCTCGCGGACCGCGCCCTCGCCCTCGGCCGCGCGCGCCTTGAGGCCCTTCTCCTTCAGGAACGAGTACCCGCGAGTCCGCGGCACGACGAACATGATCGGCAGGCGCAGCTCCAGGACCGAGTCCGCGAGGTCGAGCATGTGCTTCGTCCGGTACACCGCGATCGCATCGTACACCGCGAACGCGACGAGGAGCGCGAGCGAGGGAAGGAGGCCGAAGGAGATGCCGAAGATCGCGGCCGCGCCGGCGGACACGACCACACCCACGGAGTCGACGATCCACCACTCCGGGTAATAGTAGAGAGCCGCGGTGAGGGCGACCGCCGCCGCGGTCCCGAGCGTGAGCGCGAACGAGTCCTCCATCACGAGGCCGAGTAGCGGCCAGAACACGTACACCATCGTGAGGAACGTCGCGCCGAGGATGATGTACTGGATGAGCCGCTGCAGCTTCATGCGCGCGATGACGAGGATGACGAGCGTGAACGCCACGACGATGCCGAGGTAGATGATCGGGTTCCACAGGTTCTCCGGGTCCTCGAACGCCTGGAGGTCCTCGGCCGCGAACGTCGGCGCGATGGCGACGGCGAGCGCGATCGAGACGAGGAAGAGCCCTCCCATCGCGAGGACGGGAACGACCTCGGAACGCGCGTCCGCCACGCGGGCGCGAAGCCGGGGGGCGGACTTGACGTTGTCGGTACGCGCAAAGGACGCCAAGGCGGGCGCCGCGCTCGACGACGGAACCACCAAGGCACCAAGCTCACCAAGGATCCCGGACCTTCGCCGAGCTCCCCGCAGCCGGCCGGATCCCCCGAAGGTCTTGGTGCCTTGGTGTCTTGGTGGTTCCAGGTCGGCCGTCGCCGACCTCCGGACAAACCTCATGCCGCGGCGCGGCCACGCGCCCCCCGATGCCACGCCGCGTGCGCCTGCGCGTCCGCCGCTGGGGCGACGAGCTCGCCATCCTCATCCCCCGTCCCATCGCCGCCGAGCAAGGGCTGCTCGCGGGCGACGTCGTCGACGCGTTGCTTGTGAAGGAACGTGGGCCGGCCGAGGCCGGGCTCACCGCGCGCGGCGAGGACGAGCGATGGACGGGCGGCGACGAGACGCTGCCAGGGTGAACGGACGGGCCGCCGCCCGCGTCCGGGGCGCGCGGGACACGCGTGCGTCGCGCGACGTGGTGCACCTGTACGTACACCTGTATCCTTTTCGTGCACCGCCGAGCAGTACACCTGCACGTACAGGTGTACCCGGAAACGCTTAGGCGCTCCGGCGGCCTCGCCCCGGCCGTTGGCCGTCGCAGAACGCATCGAACGGCACGGCTCCGTCGAGCGGCTGCACGTCGCGCGCACGGTCGGCGGGGGTCCGCTCTACTGGACGAGCGTGTACCGCGTCGGCGACGTGCTCGTCGACACGGGCTGCGCGTCCTGCCGCGCGGCCGTCGGGCGGTTCGTCGCGAAGGCGCCCGTCACCGCGGTGCTGACGACGCACCATCACGAGGACCACGTGGGGAACCATGGTCTGTTCCTCCCGCGGTCCTCCGTTCCTCCGCGTCCTCCGTCGCCTCCGCTTTCTCTTGGCGGGGGGCAACCAGGACGGGCGGCGCCACGACCGGACGCCCCCCGCCAGGAACGGACGGAGGATACGGAGCCCTCGGAGGAGCGGAGGCCGGATCCTCCCACGATCTGGGC
>DATDQL010000366.1:0-7834 GCA_035292305.1 Thermoplasmatota archaeon | reverse complement strand
CCTCAAGGCCGTCGTCATCGTCGGTCTCCCGTTCGCGGCGCCGAGCCTCGAGGTCGAGGCGCTCATCGGGTACTACACGCAGCGCTTCGGGCCTGGCACGGGTCGGACGTACGCGTACGTGAAACCGACCATGGACCGGGTCCTCCAGGCCGCGGGGCGGCTCATCCGGTCGGAGACCGACCGCGGCGTCATCGTGCTCATGGACAAGCGGTTCGCGTGGAAGCAGTACCGCGAGCTCTACCCGCCCGACCTTTCGCCGGCCGTCGTGGACGAGCCCGCGGAGCAGGTACGACGGTTCTGGGCCTGACCACGTCGGGCGCCGGGCCCGGGTGCCGGGCCCGTTGACCGGGAACGGGATCGGGACCGGACGGTCTCGACGTCGCGTGCGGCCGTCGGCGGTCGCTCCCGGCCCCTGTCCCGGCCAACGGTCCCGGGACCCGGCCCCGGTGCCCGGCCCCCGGCCTGAGACCCGAGCTGTCCCGTTCGCCCGGCGGACGGTACCACGCCGGCGGCCGGAACTCCGCGCGCACCGTGTCGAGGTCGTAGTCGCACGGCGCGATGAGGAGGACCTGCGCGTCCGGCTCCGTCCCGTTGTAGCCCGCGAGCAGCACGAAGTCCCCGCACCCGTCGACGCGGACCGCGACCTCGACGACGTCCCCTTCTCCCTCGAGCAGCCGCGCCGCCCAGACGGTCGCGCCGTCCTCGTCGCGGAGCGCAGCGGAAGCCGCGGGACCTCCGTTGAGGACGAGGATCGTCGCGCGGCCGTCGCGCGCGGGATCGGGCTCCTGCAGCGGCCCGACGCACCCGGCCGCGACCGCGCCTGCCACGATCGCGAGGACGAGCGCGGGGCGCGCGGGATCGGCGTGCACGGCGGCGCATGCATCGCGCGGCACTTGTCTTCGTCGATGGTCGACGGAACATCCCCCGATGGTCGATGCCGCGCTCGGAAGGCACAAGAGGGAAGGGCGCTTGCTCGGTCCGTCGACGGGGAGGGTTGCCTCCCGCTCCATGCGGGGTAGATCCGTCAGGCGGAGAGTTCCCCATGGATTTCTACCAGAACGGGCCCACGACACTGCACGATTTGCAACCGGAGCGCCGCGGCCACGCGCGCTCTCTCGTCGCGAAGCACGCGCGCGACCGGCCCGCGGCGGTCCTCCTCCCGATGCTGTTCTCGGAGATGGACCGTCCTGCCCTCCTCGGGATCCGGCAGGGCCTCGCGAAGGCGGACTTCCTCCACGAGCTCGTGGTCGCGCTCACGGCCGCCGACGAGTCCGAAGTCGCGCGCGTGCGCCGCTTCTTCGACGGCCTGCCGTTCCCCGTGACCGTGCTGTGGTGCGAGGGTCCCGAGGTCCGCGAGACGAAGGAGCGCCTCGGCGAGCGCGGGTTCGACCTCCGCGGGTTCAGCGGCAAGGGGCTCGCCGTGTGGCTCGGACTGGGCGCGGCCTCCGACCAGAACCACGCGATCGTCATCCACGACGCCGACATCGACCGCTACGACCCGAAGATCGTGCACAGGCTCCTCCTGCCGCTCGTCGCGCCGGAGATGGACTTCTTCTTCGCGAAGGGGTACTACGCGCGTCTCACCCAGGAGCGCATGTACGGGCGCGTCACGCGCCTTTTCCTGTGGCCCTTCCTCGACGCCCTCGCGGTCGCGACGGAGCGGCCGTCTCCGCTCCTGCGTTTCCTGCGCGCGTTCCGCTACCCGCTCTCGGGCGAGATGGCGCTCACCGCAGACCTCGCGCGCAACATCCGCGTGCCGACGGACTGGGGCCTCGAGCTCGGCGTCATGGGCGAGGTGTGGCGCAACGTCTCGCCGAAGCGGGTGTGCCAGGTCGACCTCGGGGTGTACAGCCACAAGCACAACCCCGTCGGCGCGACCGTGGACGCGGGCTTGCAGCGCATGTCGCTCGACGTCGCGACGACGGTCTTCCGCCTCCTCGCCGCGAACGAAGGCCTGCGCGTCCCGAGCGACCTCCTCGTCACCCTCCGCGTCGCCTACCGCCGTGAGGCGCAGGACGCGATCCGCCGTTACCACATGGACAGCCTCGCGAACGGCCTCTCCTACGACCGTCACGCGGAGGAGGTCGTCGTCGAGGCTCTGGAGCCCCTCGTCGCCGCCGCCGGCGAGCAGTTCCTGCGCGAGCCGACGCGGGACCTCATCGGCGAGTGGCTGCGCGCCATGAGCGCGGACCCTGAGGCGCCGGCACGGCTCCACGGACGGCGGACGCTGCGCCCGGTCGACCGTCGCGATCTTGCCGCGGCGGCCCGCGTGGACAGCGAGGGGTAGCGGCCGCGGCGGAGCGGAAGCGTTTTCCGCGCGACCCGACGTCCCGGCTGCGTGGCCTCGGCGGAGACGGCGCACGTCATCCTCCAGCTCTTCGTCGTCTTCGCGGGCGCGAAGGTCATGGGGGGCCTCGCGCACCTCGTCCGCGTCCCGTCGCTCGTCGGCGAGCTCGTCGCCGGCATCCTGCTCGCGAACACGTTCCTCGGCCCGGCCCTCGGCGTGTCGGCGGACCTCGAGCTCCTGCGCGTCCTCGCCGAGCTTGGGGTCATCTTCCTCCTGTTCATCGTAGGGCTCGAGACGCCCTTCGAGGAGATGCGCAAGGTCGGAGGGACGAGCACCGCCGTCGCGGTCCTCGGCGTCGTCGTGCCGTTCGTGGCCGGCTACCTCCTCATGCACGCGTACGGCGCGCCGACCGTGCAGGCCCTGTTCCTCGGGGCCGCGCTCGTCGCGACCTCGGTCGGCATCACCGCGCGCGTCCTCTCGGAACTCGGCGTCCTCGGCGGGCGCGAAGCCCGCATCATCATCGGAGCCGCCGTGATCGACGACGTCCTCGGCTTGACGATCCTCACTGTCGTCGAGGCCGTCGGGAGCGGCGGCCCGCTCGAGCCGTGGCGCATCGGCTTCCTGCTCCTCCAGGCGCTCCTCTTCGTGGGGCTCCTCATGTACTTCGGGGGCAGGCTGACCCGCCGCGTCCTGTCCGAGGCGAACCCGATCGCACGGCGCTACGCGTGGGCGTCCCCGAACGGCGCCCTCTACACGATCGCCATCGTCGTCTGCCTCGGGCTGAGCGTGCTTGCGGCGAGCGTGGGCCTCGCCGCCATCATCGGAGCGTTCCTCGCCGGCATGGCGTTCGCGGCCTCGGACAAGCGGCACGACCTCCTGGAGCGGTTCGAGGGCATCGTGCGCTTCCTCACGCCGTTCTTCTTCGGCTACATCGGTCTGCAGGTCCAGCTCGCCGCCGCCCTCGACGCGTGGCAGCTCGCGCTCATCGTCACGGCGATCGCGCTCGTCACGAAGGTCGTCGCATGCGGGCTCGGCGCCATCCGCCTCGGGCGCCCAAGCGCGCTTGCCGTGGGCATCGGGATGATGCCCCGCGGCGAGGTCGGGATCATCGTCGCCCTCATCGGCCTCTCCCTGAACGTCATCCCGGATTCGCTCTACGCGGTCGTCGTCGCGATGAGCATCGGGACGACGGTCCTCACTCCCCCCCTCCTCGTGTGGGCGTTCCGTCGCCTCCCAGGACCGACGCGAGCCGCGTGAGGTCGTCCACGACGAGGTCGGGCTCCACGGGAGAGACGGCGGGTCGGGGCAGCCCCCCGGGCCGCCGGACCCACGCAGCGAGGAGACCGGCCCTCTTGGCGCCCTCGACGTCCGCGACCCACGAGTCGCCGGCGTGCAGGATGCGCTCCGCCGGGACGCGCGTCTCCTTCACGACCGCGCGCCAGATGTCGGGGTGCGGCTTCGCGGCGCCTACCTTGCCGCTCGTCACGAGGAAGTGCGGCCGGAGCCCGTGCTCGTCGAGCAAGGCCCGCATCACGTCGTCGTCCGCGTTCGAGACCACGCCCCAACGTACGCGCCCGGGCAGGGACGCGAGCAGCCGCCGCGCATCCGGGTAGACCTCGACCGTGCGGTACGCGATCGCGAGCGCGTCGAGGGCGGGCTCGACGTCGAACGCGGGGCCGAAGAGGTCGCGCAGGATCCTCCGGTCGCGGTCGCGGAGGAGGGGCGCGCGCGCCGCGTCGTGGCGCCGGACGAGATCCTCGCGGCGTGCGAGGAGGGCGTCCGCGTCGAGCGCGCGCGCGGCCGCCTCGCGGCGAACGAGGGCGACGAACGCGTCGCTTCCGCCTGCGAAGAGCGTGCCGTACGCGTCGAGCGAGAGGACGGCCGCTCTGGCGGAAGGCACGAGGGGACGAAGCGCACCAAACCGGTTGAACCGCTCGGCGCGCGTGGGGGCTGGAGGGGGCCTCAAGCAGAGGCGAAACCGCAGACGGCTTCGGAGCCCCCCACCCATCCGCTTCGTGCGCTTCGTCCCCTTCGTGCCTTCCAAACGAAGCAAATGAACCGAAACCCAAACGTTCTTCCGAGTCGCGGTCGTTGGTGGCGCCGAGGGCGCGCGAGGTCCCGTCTCGACGGACTTGCGCGCGGCAGGGATGCCTCCTCACCGCGTTCGCCCGAGCCTCCAGGGTGCGAGTTTGGTCGCACGCGCGACACGTCCGTCTTGGATGCGCGAGCGTGGGCTCCGCGGAGCGCTCCGAGGGCGAATCGGAAGCTTCATGTCGGGGACGCGCGTTTCTACCAGATGTTGTGGGTGAAGCCGTGCTAACCCACTATTGGTCGTGCCTCGCGTGATGTGCCCGTACTGCTCCTGCCAGGACACCCGCGTCATCGATTCGCGGGACACCTCGGACGCGGCCGAGGTGCGCAGGCGCAGGCAGTGCGTCGCGTGCACGAAGCGGTTCACGACGTACGAGCGCGTCGAGACGCGCGACCTCCGCGTGCGGAAGCGCGACGGTCGCATCGAGGACTTCGACCGCGACAAGCTCGAGGTCGGCGTGCTCAAGGCGTGCAACAAGCGGCCGATCGCGCGCGCCGCCATCGCGCGGCTCCTCGACGAGGTCGAGGAGGAGTTGCGCACGTCGGGCGACAACGAGATCCCGACCACGCACATCGGAGACCTCGTCCTGCAGCGCCTTCGGGCGCTCGACGAGGTCGCGTACATGCGCTTCGCCTCGGTGTACAAGGCGTTCCGCGACGCATCGCACTTCGAGAAAGAGCTCAGGACGCTCAGGCAAGAGAAGCTATAAGCGACGGGGAATCGAGGAGAGTGGGACGTTGGCCATGGGTGAACAGCAGGTCCGGAAGGAAGGGGCGAAGGCCGTCCTCGCGGAAGAGGAGCCTCCGCGGGTAACGCCGAACGCGATGAAGGTCCTCGAGCGGAGGTACCTCGCGAAAGCCGACGACGGCAAGACGCTCATCGAGACCCCCAAGGACCTCTTCTGGCGCGTCGCGTACAACCTCGCGGAGGCCGAGCGCAACTACGGCGCACCCGACGACGAGGTCGTCGCGGTCGCGCGCACGTTCTACCGGCTCATGGGACGTCTCGAGTTCCTGCCCAACTCTCCCACGCTCATGAACGCGGGCCGCGAGCTGCAGCAGCTCTCAGCGTGCTTCGTGCTGCCCGTCCCCGACTCGATCGACGGCATCTTCGAGGCCGTGAAGCAGCAGGCCATCATCCACAAGACAGGCGGCGGGACGGGATTCAGCTTCAGCCGCATCCGCCCGAAGAACGACATCGTCCGCACGACCTCCGGCGTCGCGAGCGGCCCGATCTCGTTCATGAAGATCTTCAACACGGCGACGGAGCAGATCAAGCAGGGCGGCACGCGCCGCGGCGCCAACATGGCGATCCTCCGCATCGACCACCCGGACATCGTCGAGTTCATCGACATGAAGACGGACCTCAAGGAGATGACGAACTTCAACGTCAGCGTCGCCCTCACCGACCGCTTCATGAAGGCGTGGGAACGTGGCGAGAAGTACGACCTCCTGAGCCCGAAGACCGGTGCGCCCGTCGGCCAGCTCGACGCGCGCGTCGTCATGGACAAGATCGCGCACAACGCCTGGATCTCCGGCGAGCCCGGCCTGTTCTTCATCGACCGCGCGAACGCCGCGAACCCCGTCCCGCACGTCGCGGAGATCGAGGCGACGAACCCTTGTGGCGAGCAGGACCTCATGCCCTACGACTCGTGCAACCTCGGCAGCGTCGTGCTCGACAAGCACATGCGCGAGGTCCGGCCCGGGAAGTTCGAGGTCGACTGGGACCACCTCCGCCAGACGGTCCACGCGTCGGTGCGGATCCTCGACAACGTCATCGACATGAACGCCTACCCGCTCCCCGAGATCCAGAAGATGAGCCGCGGCACGCGGCGCATCGGCCTCGGCATCATGGGCTTCGCGCGGATGCTGTTCAAGCTCGAGGTCCCGTACGACTCCGAGCAGGGCGTCGACATGGCCGAGCAGGTCATGCGCTTCATCGCCACCGAGGCGCAGAAGGCCTCCGAGGAGCTGGCCACCACCCGCGGCCCGTACGGTTTCTGGGAAGGCAGCGTCCACCAGAAGAAGGGCGTGAAGCCGCGCCGCAACGCGTACATCACGACGATCGCGCCCACGGGCACGATCTCGATGATCGCGGACACGAGCGGTGGCTGCGAGCCAGAATACTCGCTCATCTGGTACAAGAACGTCATGGACGGCACGCACCTCCCCTACGTGCTCGAGTATTTCGAGGAGGTCGCGCGCCGCGAGGGCTTCTGGTACGAGAGCCTCATGGACGAGGTCCTGAAGGCGAACGGCTCGTGCCGCAACCTCGCGAAGGTCCCGAAGAAGTGGCAGCAGATCTTCGCAACGGCGATGGACATCACGCCCGAGTGGCACGTGCGCATGCAGGGCGCGTTCCAGAAGCACATCGACGCGCAGGTGTCGAAGACGATCAACCTCCCGAAGACCGCGACCGAGGACGACGTCAAGAAGTCGTACACGCTCGCGTACAAGCTCGGCTGCCGCGGCATCACCGTGTACCGCGACGGGTCGCGCGACGACCAGGTGCTCAACCTCGGGGTCTCGACGAAGGACACGAAGGGAACGAAGGACACGACGCCGGTCGCCGCTTCCGCGGGGCAGGCGGCAGGGAGGGGTCCCGCGCCCCCGCCCCAGCCCGTGCCCTCGGTGACCGTCGCGCCCGAGATGCGCGAGACCATCGGCACAGCCCCGAGCGGTCGCGCCGTGCTCAAGCCGCGCGCGCGACCGGACGTCATCGCCGGCACGACCCAGAAGATAGAGACCGGCTACGGCTCGCTCTACGTGACGATCAACGAGGACGAGCACGGCATCTTCGAGATCTTCGCGACGCTCGGCAAGTCCGGTGGGTACACGTCCTCCTTCACGGAGGCCGTCGCCCGCCTCGCGAGCCTCGCGCTTCGCTCCGGCGTCCCGCCGGAAGAGGTCGCGAAGCAGCTCGAGGGCATCCGCAGCCCGAAGATCGGCTTCGACCACCGCGACAAGATCCTCTCCGTGCCCGACGGCATCGCGAAGGCCCTGCGCCGCCAGACCTCAGGACAGCTCGCGCAGAGCGTGCAGGCGCGCCTCGACAGCATCGGCATCGCGCGCCCGCCCGTGCGGGCCGCCCCCCTCGAGGCGACGAAGAACGTCGACACGTCCGACGTCGACGCGGAGGAGACGATGCAGCAGCTCGTCGACCGCGGCGACAACCCGGACTGCCCCGACTGCGGCGGGATGCTCGCTCTGCAGGAAGGGTGCGTGAAGTGCCAGACGTGCGGGTATAGCGAGTGCTAGGTCGGGAGGGAGATTGAGTTGGTCGGCGAGGAGTTCGGTTCAGATGTCCACCCGGAGGTTCTCGGCAACGAATCTCCCGATCACGCAATGATCGAGCTGCTGCGCCGGCCCTATGAGGCGTGGAGCATCGACCAGTCGCTCTCGAAGTCCGAGAACAACGTCTACAACTACGTCAAGCTCTTCAATCACGTCGGCCGC